>CAZVAY010000001.1:0-38857 GCA_964625265.1 uncultured Sphingobacteriales bacterium
GCGCAGCAAAGAATTGGGTGTTTTCCTGATAGACACTATGATATTTAACAATGGCTTTCTAATCCCGTTTATAACGGCCGGGTTCGGTCGGGAAGGCCTGGGGAGGCTGTTTATTTTCGACCTTAGCAATGCCATTCTGGTCTATACCTGGATTTATTTCATTGCCTGTAAATACGGGGATAAATCTGCCTCCTGGCAAACGGCAATTAAAAAAGTTTTGATAGCCCCGCCTCTGTGGGCGCTGGCCGTGGCGTTTTTAATGAATATGGTCCAGGTAACTTTCAAGGGGGTGGCCTATTCCTTTCTTGATATTACGGGCCAGCTAACGATTCCTTTGCTGATGATTGCCCTTGGATTATATTTCAGGCCCATTAATAAGCTATTCAGGTATTCGATAGCAGCCATTCTTATCAGGATGGGGGCAGGCTTTGTCATAGGATTTATTTTAGCCGAGCTGGCCGGTCTTGAAGGACTGAACAAAGCCGTAGTCCTGATTTGCAGTGCAGCCCCTACCGGATACAACACGCTGACCTATGCATCGCTGGAGGGTCTTGATAAAGAACTGGCAGCCAGCGTTGTTTCTTATTCCATCCTTGCAGGAACTATTTTAGCACCCCTGATGATATGGCTATTGAAATGAAATTCCCCGGAAATAAAAGATATAATTCGCTTACTGCATATTTAAAGTCAAAATTTGGAGGGCGATTTCAAAAAGTTACTGTTGATGCAGGATTTACCTGCCCCAACAGGGATGGAAAGCTGGCAATGGGTGGCTGCACCTATTGTGACAACAACGCTTTCAACCCCTCATACAACAATCCAAAGAAAAGTATAGCCAAACAGGTGCAGGAAGGAATCGAATTTCATAAAAACCGATACAAGCGGGCCAATCATTTCCTGGTTTATTTTCAGCCCTATTCCAACACCTATGACCGGGTTGACAAACTGCAAAAAATGTATAAAGAAGCGCTTGAAATACCCGGGGTTGAAGGTATTGTTATAGGCACCAGGCCTGACTGCCTGGATGAAGGTGTCCTGGATTTACTGGTTGACCTGAACAGGAATAAATTCGTATTGCTTGAACTGGGGGTGGAAAGCACTTTTGATATAACACTGGATAAAATCAACAGGAAGCATCATTACCGGCAGGCAGAAGAAGCAATATTAAACGCAGCTTCAGCCGGCCTGCATACCGGTGTTCACATGATCTTTGGTTTGCCCGGAGAAAACATGGATATGATGATGGAATCTGTCTCTCGGATTTCGGAACTGCCTGTAAACAGTGTCAAATTTCACCAGCTACAGATCATCAAAGGAACGGCCATGGCCAAAGATTACCGACAAAACCCGGGTAATTTCAACCTGTTTTCCTATGAGCAATATCTGGGTTTCATTTGTGATGTGGTGGAGATTCTCAATCCTCGTATTATGATTGACCGGTTGGCAGGAGAAGTGCCCCCACGCTTTCTTGAAGTACAAAGCTGGACCGGGTTAAGATACGACCAGGTATTAAACAGGATTGAAAAAGAACTGGACATCAGGAACACCTACCAGGGTAAGAAATATAATAAACGTGAAAGTTGAACATGCATATCTTGAAACGCCAATAGGATGGCTTGAAATATCCGGGAATGAATTGGGTATCTCTCAAATAAAATTTATTAATGCCGGAGGTAATCCTGACTATCAATCAGAGACACTGTGTAAATGTTTGGAACAACTGGAGGAGTATTTTAATGGGAAAAGGAGAGAATTTACTATAAAAATGAACCCGTCCGGTACAGATTTTCAACGTAAAGTCTGGAACGAGACCTGCAAAATTCCTTTTGGACAAACAGCATCTTATGGTGAAATTGCAAAGAGATTGGGCGACACGGGTCACGCCAGGGCAGTGGGGCAGGCCAACGGGAAAAATCAAATCCCTATAGTTATTCCCTGCCATAGAGTTATTGGTATCAATGGCAAACTAACCGGATATGCCGGTGGTTTGGAAAAGAAAAAGTGGCTGTTAAGGCACGAAGCAGGTCATTCACCCGGCCTTCTGTTTGAATAATTCATTTAACTTTGTACCAATATTGACCCATGGGAATATTCAGAATATTTTTCATTGCCATTTTGATCTACTTGGTCTACAGGTTGATCAGAATACTTTTTTTACCCTTTTTCTTTAAGAATAATCCTTTTGGGGACAACAGCCAGGTCAACCAGGAGGAGTACAGTAAGAAAAAGGAGGGAGAGACAACAATCAAACATATTCCTAGCCAGAAAGGGAATCCGGGTTCTGGCAACAAGGATGAATACGTTGATTACGAAGAAGTTGACTAATGACCTGATATTAACCCTGTTTATTTTGTGACAAACACTCTTTTCACCGTCCTGAAATCATCTGAATAAACTTCCAGGAAATATACACCATTCGAAATTTCTTTAGGTACATGGATGGTAACAACATTGCTACCACGGGTAGAATAATAGGTTTTGGATAAAACAATCTTACCATCAGGGCCGGTTAGGGTTATTGTAACGGGTTGAATATTGGTTGATGAAAAACCAATGTTCAGGATACCGGATGCCGGGTTGGGCCACAAGGATACAACCGGTACCTGCCTGGTGTCTTTCGCGGAAAGTGTAGTCGAGCCACCCTCGGTAAGGCGGTAAATATGATCCACCTGCAGATTGGTAAATGTTTCTTTTTTCTGCGGGGATGTAGGCCACAAGACAACAACCGAATCAACGATGGGTGTATACCCAAGTCCGAAATGCAACCTGTAAGGCTTTTGCATTTTCTGGCCGCGTCCTGCACAAACTTCCTGCATATACATTTTGCCATTGGCATATACATAAGCTCGTCCACCGATTGCGTAGGCATTGACTGAGGAGCTTCTCAGTTCAATTTCAATCCAGCGTTTGTCGTTCCAGACATCATTTTTAAACAACCTGAATTTACCGCCAATGGCTCCGGCCAGATCAAGGCGGCCGTCATTATCGTAATCGAGCCAAACGAGGTCGGTGCCTGTATTGATTCCCTCAAGCCCATACTCAAAAGTTTTCAGTTGAAAAGAGTGGTCGGTTTGCTGTTCATAGAAGTCGATATAACGGCAACCGTAAAAAACGGTTAAAAGGATATCTGCCAGGCCATCATTGTTCACATCTCCCCAGGCACCCCCGGCATGGGTTTCTTCAAGCTCCAGCCCAATGGGTGAAATCAATCCTTTATTGTTGTTGTACTGCCCTGTCATATCGGTAAAAGTAAAACCAGGAGCCCCTTCGTTGTGATAAATAGCTGTTCCCCTATGGTCGTAGGGCTCAATAAAGCGGGGATGGGCGAATTGCGGCAGCAACAGGTCAAGGTTGCCGTCATTGTCGTAATCAAACCAGTCTACACCGGTTCCGTGGTTGGCCCCGGTAGTGTTAATGTCAATGCCTTTGGCGACACAGATATCGGTAAATGTTCCATCTCCATTGTTTTGATAAAACTCATCCTGTTGCAGGAAATAATTGGTCACATAAAGGTCAGGGTCACCATCATTATCAAAATCGACCCATTGGCTGCCCCTGCTGTTGCGGTTTTTCTCAATAATAAAATTGGCAGGGTCCCATTGCAGGTCAGGGTAGTTCCAGGTGCCATCCCACTTGGGGTAAATAGTTTGCGTAGACTCGATAAAACCAAGATTCTGGTCATTAATAAAGAAATGGTTTGCCTCGGCTTCAGGATAGGTTTTCCATAACTGGCTGACAAAAAGGTCAGGATAATTATCCTTATTGATATCGGCAAAACTGAAGGATAAAAAAGCAGGGAATTTTGGTAAATTCAGGCCCTGCGCAGTAAAAGAGTTCTGGTCGTTGATGAACAGCACACAAGAATCCGCCCCAAAAAGGATGATGTCGAGATCAGCGTCATTGTCCATATCAACAAAAACATTGGCAACCGTTGAAGGCGTGAAAGATGAAAGTCCTTTATCAGTCGTCACATCCTTGAAAGTTCCATTTTTTTGGTTTTCATAAAGGTTTCCCTTGAGAATAAGGTCTATCCATCCGTCATCGTTGTAATCTGCAGCAGCAATAGTAGAATTGGAAATATTTTCGTCAATTGAAGCCCTGGTAGTAAAGTCGGAAAAAATGTTACGTGATTCCGGCAGGGGATAATCTACAAGTACATCTATCGCAAAAGCACGATTCTGATTGCTGGCGAGGTACCAGGTATTATCGGAGCCGTTCATAACATACTGGTAATAATAAGTGCCACCCGAACCGGACTGGCAGGAAACCGGATGGTCTGTTTTATCGGATATCACCCGTGCATCGTTAAAATTTTCAAACAAAAGAAAAAACTGGTTGTTGTTAAAGGACACATAAGGGCTGTCAAATTCTGCAACAATTTTTTCTGTTCCATCCTTGGTTTTGGTCAGGGTGACAGGGTTGGTTACATCATTGAATAGCGAAGCCAGCATTTCACCTGCGGAATGGCCGAAGACTCGCATGGTTAGCGTCCCTCCCTTTTTTCCTCCCAGGGTCACAACAATAGATTTTATGATCACCGGTTTTTCGAGGTCAAAACGAGCCATTTGTTTGACATAGGTATTGGTATTATAGTAAGTAGAGGTTGTTGTTGATTCATTGTAAACCCGGATCGTATCTGTTTGAGAAAAGGCATAAAGAGCCATTCCCTGAACCAGGGTAATGATTAGAAACCATTTTTTCATAAGGGTAATTTTAATGAAACAAAAGAATTATCAGGCTTCTTTACCAAATAATTTATCCAGTACTTTTGTTGATATTTCTTCCAGTAACTCGGGGTTGTCGCGCATGAGCTCAACCACGCTGTCCCGGCCCTGACCCAATTTAGTGTCACCATAGCTGTACCAGGAACCGCTTTTCTTCACAATATCAAAATCAGCTGCAAGGTCAACTACTTCACCTTCCTTACTAATGCCCTTGCCGTAAATGATATCAAATTCTGCCGTTCGGAATGGCGGGGCAACTTTGTTTTTGGCTACCTTAACACGGGTGCGGTTGCCAACCATATCCGTACCGGATTTTAAAGTGGCAATTCTCCTGATATCCAATCTGACTGAAGAATAAAATTTCAAAGCATTTCCACCTGTTGTTGTTTCGGGGTTACCATAAACAATTCCGATTTTATCCCTTAGTTGGTTGATGAAAATACAGATGCACTTGGTTTTACTGATGGATGCCGTGAGTTTACGTAGTGCCTGTGACATCAGCCTGGCCTGTAGTCCCATTTTGGAATCACCCATGTCGCCTTCCAGTTCGGCTTTGGGAACCAGGGCCGCAACGGAGTCGATAACGATCACATCAATAGCCCCTGAGCGGATCAGGTTGTCGGTAATATCCAGGGCTTGTTCGCCATTGTCGGGTTGCGAAATCAGCAAATTATCAACATCTATCCCAAGGTTTTCAGCATATTTTTTATCAAATGCATGTTCGGCATCAATAAATGCAGCCATACCGCCTTTTTTCTGGCTTTCGGCAATCACATGCAAGGCCAGCGTTGTTTTCCCGGATGATTCAGGCCCGTAAATTTCTACCACCCGGCCACGGGGAACTCCTCCGCCACCCAGGGCGATATCAAGCCCCAGGCTTCCGGTTGAAATGGTTTCAATATCTGTAAGATAATCATCACTCATTTTCATGACAATGCCCTTGCCGTATTGCTTTTCCAGGTTGGCTATTGTCAGGTTTAATACTTTTTCTTTTTCTGAATTCTCTTTTGCCATAGGCTGTGTTTTAATTCATTTTAAAATAAACATTGCTTAACAAAAATAAGCTAATAATCGGAAACAGGGTACAAGTCTGTCCAATTGTCTGCTTATTGGACTAAAACTTTTTGTACAACCGGTTTTGAACCCGTATACAGGACTATCAGAAACGCCTCATTTTTATAGGCCGGCTGCCATTGTAGAAGATGTTGTCCCGGATGAAACCATTTATTCACCAATACTTCTATTTTTTTCCCGGAATAATTAATGACTTCAATCCTAACCTGTGAAGCATAGGGAAGGCTGAACAGGATTTCGGCAGAATCAGAAACAATCGTTGGACGAATTTCCAGGGTGGGAATTAAGACACCCTGTAATTCATGGATAAAAGTGTTATTAATATCCGGTTTGCCGGCATCTACCCAGGCAGTATAGATCAATTCAGCAATTGAATGGGATGCTGATTTGAACAAACCGATAGTCATATTTTTTGTTTTTTCCCAAAGCGATGAATAGTATTTATCGAGGTATTGATTGCCCGAATTATTGTAGGCGTAATTATCTGCGTCAAGCAGGGAGTCAATTTTCAGGTAGTTCCTGTAAAGGTAATCGAATATAAAAGCTTGTACATCGTCAATATGTTGAACCGGATAACCACCGTATTTTATTTCACCAATAAACTGATTGACCATGACCGATTCATATCTTCCGTGAATCCCAGTATTTCCACTATACTGGCCATTGTAGTTCCGGGTAATATGCAAAGGCATGTGCCCGTCAGCCACATAATGCCCAAGGTCGGAAGCAAAGAGGAGGGCTTGCCGAAAGTCCTTTCGCTGAAAGCAGTTGCGAAGCGAATCAAAAGTAATTTTTGTGGTCCAGGGTAAAATTCCCTGATCATCAACAAAACTCTGTCCGTGGATTTTTACTACCGAATCAAGAGTGAGAGCTATGCGGCCGCTGGCATTGAATTCAGGATAGTTGTCGATGTCGATATAATGCTTGTGGCCCTCGTCAGGGTCTTTGGATTTTCTGTAATCGGGGTCAGAAGCATGTGCAGCAAGGCTGTCGGACCAGAAAAGAAACTGTGACATTTCAGCGCCAAAGGACAGGCTTGCTTTTTTACTGATGTTATAATGACCCGTACCTCCCCAGGAGGTTAGCAGGATCAGAAAGAGGGGCAAAACAAAAACCTTAAGGGAGGGGAATTTCATGGTCATAAAATTATCCACCAAAAGTAACTAAATTATGCTGGTCTGTTTTATTTTGCAGGCAGGGAAAAATAAAAGCAGGCACCCTTATCCGGATACCCTTCAGCCCAAAGTTGTCCACCATGCCTGTCAATGATCTTTTGGGCTATAGCCAGCCCTATTCCCGTACCTTCATAATCCTTTGTATTGGGGAGGCGATGGAAAACACCCATGATTTTGTCAGCATACTCCTGCTCGAAACCAATACCGTTGTCTTTGATGAAATAAGTAACAACACCTGGCGACTTCTCCTCCGAACCAATAGTGATTTTTATCACTTTTCTTTTACCACTGTATTTCAGGGCATTTGAAACAAGGTTATCCCACACCGACCGGATTAAACGTTCGTCACACTGAACTTTAGGCAGGCTACCTATTTTGATATCCACTTTTTTGCCTTCCATGTCCATTTCATTGTCCTGGAGAACATGTTCAATCAGCCGGTTCATGTTTACATGTTTTTTGGTCATTTCCTGCCTGCCCACCCTTGAAAGGGCCAGGATATCGTCAATTAGCTTAGCCATCCTGTTGGATGCTGAAATAACAGTAGAAAAATACCTCAATTGTTCCTTGTCAAGATTATCGCCAAGGGAGTCCCTTAGCATGGCCGAATAGGCATTAATATGCCTGAGCGGGGCACGGAGGTCGTGAGAAACGGAATAGGCAAACGATTCAAGGTCTTTGTTTGCAGAAACTAACTCAGCCGTCCTTGCCTGAACCATTTCTTCCAGGTGTTTCCGGTGCATATCGAGTTCATTCCTGAGTTTTTTTTCTTCGGTGATATCTGTTGAAAAAAGAATCAGGTTTTCGACTTTTTTGTTGCGATAAAGAGGGCCGGCATGATTACTGAAATAACGGGTTCCATTCTTATCGGTATACGTGTTTTCAAAATAAACCGGTTTCTTTGTGGTGAAGACCTGTCTTAGGATTTTTTCAAACCGGGGTTTTTCATTATCAGCGTAAAAATTTAAAACACTTTGCCCCAAAAACATATCTTTGGTATATCCGGGGTTGGTTTTGTTAATAAAAATAATTTTAAGGTCCTTATCTATTAAGGAGATATTTCCGGGGGCATTTTCTCCGAGTGAGCGCCATTTTTCCTCACTCCTTTGAAGTTCCTTTAATGACCCCATTCTTTCCATTTCCGAAGTTACCCGGTAAGCATATATTATTAGGATTTTTTCTATAAATCCTGCCTCTTCTAAATTTTTGCAGAACAGGGCCACCAGCAGGCCTATCCGTCTGTTTTCAGAATTTACCAGGGGTATGCCAATATAAGACTTTACCCCCATTTGGGTTAATAAATCGTCTTTAGGAAACATTTTGTCAACATCCTGCAAATAAGAACAAGCACCGATACCGATTACGTTTTCGCAAGGGGTTCCGCTAAGGGAGTAGGTGAAATTAGGAAGCAGCTTATCATGATTACAAACAGCAACTGTTTCCACACTGTGTTCAGATTCTTTGTGTTGCCCTGCAAAAACGTAATCTGCCCTGAGGGTCTCACACAGACCGAGAACACTTTTTTCAATAAAATCGACACCAAATGATGCATAAGTGCTTTCTTCCATTTTGTCAATGGCTAATTGCGTGGTTTTTCGCTCGGTAATGTCACGCCAAACCGTGTAGATTTGTTTTGTGGAGGGTATATAGGTAAGCGCCACATCAATCCACATTTCTTCGCCCCCGGCATGAGTATGGACCCATTCAAAACGATGCGAGCCATGTTTAATAGCTGTATCCATCATTCGGATGGCTTTCCTTTTGGAAGAGGGATCATCAGGCTGCCCCGGAGGAGAAAGCTCCCATGGGTGTTTCCCTTCAATATCGGCCTTGCTTTTGTATCCAAGGAATTTTACTGTGGTTTCATTGCACAAGACAAAAGTATAATCTTCAATGATCAAGGTTGGGTCAGTAGAGTTTTCAAAAAGTGCACGGTACCTGGCTTCACTGTCACGTATTGCTTTCTCGGCCTTAAGGCGGTTGGTTATATCCCGGATAAAAATATGAATAACTTTTTCCCCGTTGAGGATACCAAAACCAGCGGGTATCAATTCTCCAAAAAGTATTTTGCCCTCTTTGGTCTTCCACCTGAAATTTGGAAATACTTTAAGGCCTGTGACAATTTCTTTAAAGGCTTTCCGGTATGCAGGCCTGTCTGCTGGAATGATACCCGGATTATTAAAGAAAGACTGCCCGATAATTTCGCTGGATGAAAAACCTGATTTATTTAGGAAAGCCGGATTGACATCAATAATTTCGCCCCTCATTGATGTTGTTACAATGCTGTCTGGTGAACTTTCCACAATTTCCCTGAAATTTTGCTCGCTTACAATCAATTTGCGTTCAGCTTCTCTTTGTTCAGTGATATCGTGCATGATCACAAGTACAGCCGGCTCCCCTTCAAACTGTATCAGGCTGGAACTGATTTCAACATCATAGATACGGCCTGTTAATGATTGGGCTTTTGATTCGTATTTCAGATATTTTTTCCGGTTTTTTATACGATTGCGATAAATTTCAGCTACATTTTTCTTTTCTTCAGGAGCAACAAAATCAAGAAAACTTCTCCCGATAATTTGAGCTTCTGTTGCCTGGTTGGCTTTGAGGATAGCCTTATTAACAAAAATCACAATGCCGTTTTTAATGATAAAGATCATCTCTTTGGCATTTTGTACAACTGTCCGGTATTTGGATTCACTTTCTGCCAGCTCCAGCTCAATGTTTTTTCTTTCGGTAATGTCCTGATCAGTCCCGATCAATAACAAGGGGTTGTTATTGTTGTCAAAATCAACAGTGCCTTCGGAGTGGATATACCTCGTTTCTCCTGTTTTTTCATGGATTACCCTGTAATCACAGGAGTAAGGTTTTCCCCTTAAAGCATCCTCCACCTTTTTCTTCAATATCGCCCTGTCTTCTTCGTGGACATGGGCATAATAGGACTTGAGCGAAGGCGCCCCTGATTTTTTATTATAACCATGAATCCTGTATAACTGGTCGCTCCAGGTAACAATATTTGAAGGGATATGCCAGCTAAAGGTCCCGATTTTCGCCAGTTTTTGTGCCCGGTTAAACAATTCTGCATATTGTAACAACTCTTCCTGTGTTTTTTTCAGTTTGTCAATATTGTTTGTAAAACTTATATAGTGCAGTTGATTTTCCCCGTGCAATTCTACCGGTACCAGGCGGCTTTCAACCCAAAAAAGATTGCCATCCTTGTTTTTAACCCTGTAGGCGAGGTTCAGTGGTTTCCCCGGCTTTGCAAGTTTTTCAGCTAAGTTGTTAAAAACAGGGAAATCATCTTCCAGCACATAATCATAGGGCATTTTATTTAGATATTCCTCCGGGCTGATATCCAGAATATTTTCTACTGATTTCGAAACAAATATTGCCTGCCCGGTGTCAAGATGAATGCTGATCATCTCGCTGGAGTTTTCACACAACAAGTTAAACCAATCCGGGTTTTTATTCTCCTGGTTCTTCATTGTTTTCTTCAGAAAGATTATTAATGGTTTCCTCCAGCCCCGCTATTTTATCCCTGAGTTCTTTAATGCGAAACTCACGGCCAACAAACAAGCTGTTAAAACGCTCCAGTTCCTTGTTTTTTTCCTCCAACTCGTTACTTGATTTTTCCAGGGCAACTGTTCGTTGTTTTACCAGTTCTTCCAGGTGTTTTCTGTGTTGTTCCAATTCCAGTTCTGCCTGTTTTCTTGATGTGATATCTTCAAAGATAATGACAATATTACTAATGGTGTTGTTATCGTCAGTCAATGGGTAAATACAGGTTTTTTGCCATAAGGGTTGGCTATCCTTGCTATTGCTTTTTAAGGGCAGTTCTTCCAGGGTGATTGTTCTTCCCGATTGTGCCTCACGAAAATAAGAAGCCAACAACGACTCTCCCACTATGGGGTTTTGCAGAATATTGGTCAGGGGTTTATCCTTGCCGGAAATCTTTTCAATAAGTGTTGTAAAATTATTATTTTGCTCAAAACGGCTTCCGTCCGGGTTAAAGATACCAATAGCCAGGGGTGAGTGAAGCATCATTTTCTGTAATCGGTCTTTGCTTAGGAATAATTCAGTACCGGCTTCATTGATTTTTTTATTTTGTTTTCGGATATAATTAAACGCAAATGCACTTCCGGCTATTCCTAAAAGCCAAATCATTAAATGAATGAGAATATTATTATTTCTGTGCTTTTTAAAGATAGAAAAATAGGGTGTCAAGGGAATAGAAACCCGAATGCCGCCCCTGATATCGCCTACTTTATAACCCTGGATAGCATGGCATTGTAGGCAGGTTTTTTCTGTCAGCAAGGGCATCATGTAATTTAAATAAGGTTTGCTGTCTATTTCGACTTCCTCATAAAATTCAGGCTCCCCGGTCTCGAACTTTTTCAATGCTTTTGTTTCCCATTGTGTAGCTTTATTGGCCGGACGAATGGGATTTAAGCTGGTGATGTGTGCCTTAATGCCCATTCTCTGTTCACTAAGCTCATGCACCTGGCGTGTCATATATGCAGGGTTGATCAGTGTTAAGGTTAAGCTGTCTGACACGAGAATATCCCTGTCAGGGAAGTTTTTCAGGTAGGGATTTGGCGGGTTTTCTTTTGTAACCGGAACATAAACACCTCCTTTGGAAGCATTCCATGCCCTGAACATTACATCTTTATTAATAGAAGTCTCTGCCTCAATTTTTGCATAACGGATGATATTATGCCTGTCCTGTTTTAAATTCACGTAAAATGAAACAACAATAACTACCGTCCATGTAATTGTCAAAACAGTGGATAATAAAAGGTGATTTTGGTCTTGGTTTTTATGCAAGACAGCTAATCCCCGTAATCCGGTTTCGGAATATTTTGTTTCATTCATAGCACGGGTAATTAAGACCCATATTCAACAGCGAAAATGTAGGCAGTTCTCCTAAAAAGCTTTTCAAGTTACGCAATTTACTGAAGGCAAGGCAAATTAATCTTTTTAATTTTTGTTTTTCCTTCCGGAAACGGCTGGGATAAACAGGATACAGCTAATAATGCAAAGGAATAAAACCATAGTTACCAGGAATAGAATTTTTACAATTTTGTTTTGGTAGTGCAATTCTACCACAGCTTTTCCGGCAGGAACTTCAATTCCCCTGAAAAGGAGATTGGTTGTTATGATCGGTGTTTCCTTCCCGTTAACCCGGGCAGACCAACCCTTGTATTGGCTTTGGAGAATGACAAGAAGGGCCGGAGACTCACTTTCTGTATGGATTACGATATTGTTGGGAGCAAAATGTACAAAGAAAGCGGTATCGTGTTGAGCGCGGTTTAGGGCCACACTATGTAAATAGGAGTATTTGACGAAAAATGAATCGTCCACATAAAGGATTTCTTTTTCAGCGATCGGGCGGTTATTTATTTGGCTAACCGGTTCAATATGGTTGGAAAGATATACCGGAGGATTCGACAGGACTGCGTCCAGCAGATTGGGATAATCGTCCACCAATCGAATAAAATCATCGAATACGAAAGAGCTGAACCCACCAAAGGAAATGGATTTATGAAAAATGTGTGTATTGCGCCAGACGGGTAAAAAGGCACCTGAAATGTCAGTATTTTCATTAAGGGGTTTTGGTTCCGGCAGTGGAAATCCGGAGGGTTTTTCTTTTAGCTGGTGGTACAGTTTTACAGGGTTTTTGTGTGAGGCTACCGTGTAATACATATTGAACTGTACAGCAAATATCATTTCAAAGGAAAGCAAAAAACCGATAAGTTGAACAGATATTTTATTTCGGGATATCGTCAGCAACAGGCCTGACAAAATGAT
This sequence comes from uncultured Sphingobacteriales bacterium, assembly GCA_964625265.1. Classification (GTDB taxonomy): domain Bacteria; phylum Bacteroidota; class Bacteroidia; order CAILMK01; family JAAYUY01; genus CAYNBC01. The sequence goes on from CAZVAY010000001.1 coordinate 12,779, forward strand.
AAGCTGAAATAGCGACTGGATAAAGATATGCTCATGGAAAGTGGTTTTTTGAATGCTTTCGTAAAAAAGGTTGCCCAACCCCCCAAGCCCTGAATGGGCAAAATCAATTTTTGGAAATGAATAAAAGGCTGCGCTAAGGAAAATGACAGCAAGGGGCAGGATGAGTAATTTTGTCCATCGCAGACTTGTCGTATTAAGTTCTGAAATACTTTTACCCGCTAAAAGTAAAAAACCAAGAATTGAAAAAAGTGTAAAATATGAAGGAGCCCGGAACAGGTTCATCATGGGTAAATAATGGTATAAAAACTCACGAACAGGGGTATAGGAGCCGAAAGACGATAACAAGCAAAACAATGCCCAACCAAGAAAAAGGTATTCAATACGTGACAGTTTTCGGAAGAAGGAACCCAAAAGAAATACCAGCATGACCAACCCGAAATATGCATTAGACATGGATAGGTCGGTTTGAAAAAACTCCGGGTTTTTTACAGTGGCTGCCGGCAGGATTAAAGAGATCAGGGATTGGGGAGAAAAAGGATTTTGTAACGCCAGTTCCAGCGGCAGGAACCCCAGCCTGGAAGTATAATCCGACACCTGGATCAGGGATACCCATAATGGACTGCAAAGGATAACAACTATAGCTGCAAGAAGTAAATTCAGCCAGGCCAGCCGAAAAAGGTTAGAATATTGTTTTCTAATAACATACATGACCAGGAAAAACAGGGCAATTACCACCAGAAAATAGCCAAGAATAATCGTAAAAGTCTGGTAACCATTGGTAATTAAAAGGAACAGGAACAGCGAAGTTGCGAGTGCATCCCGGGGTCTTAGGCTTGTAGACATTTTCAGAAAGAACATAATCACAAAGGGTACCCAGGCTGCAGAAACAAGGGCAAACATGGCCTGGCCATGGCCTACAAAAAATCCCGAAAGTGAGTAGGCAATCCCAGTATAAAGTGCTACTTCAGGCTTGATTTTAAAATACTTTGCTAAAAAATACATGCCCATGCCTGCAATGAAAATATACAAGACAAACAGAAAATGTAGCGTCAGGTTTGAATAACTGCCCAGATGGCCAATAATGAAAGTTTCAGGGTAAAAAACCGGGTATTGCATATCGGGGTAAATAGGTGTACCGCCAAGCTGATATGGGTTCCAGAAGGGGAAATAGCCATTTTGCCAGCACTCACCGATAAAATACCGGAAAGGCAGGACTACATCAATCATGTCCCACTTCAGGCAGTTTACAGGAAAAACTATTTGCCAGTAAGCTACAAGAATGACAGCTAAAAGAATAGCCAGTTGTTGCAGGGTTTGGCGGACAGATGATTTCATTGCATAGGAATCAATACTTCAATATTAATAAAATCCCCGTAATGCCGGAAAGTAATCCGATAGTGGGAGAATAACTATTTTTCACATTTATTTGTGGTTCGATTACTTTTGTGACCTGACTTATTAACGCGGCAAATTTTGATTACCTGGCTGAACCGGACATATGACAGTTTTATCGAGAAATTTAAGCTCCAGGCTTTTCGTGAAGTGATCATTTTCATTTTTCTTATCACCTTTTTTCATTTTGCTTACAGGCTGTGGGCAAATGTTTTCTTATACAGCGTATTCGGTTTTCATTTTATGGATTCGGTTTTCAATTTTCTAACCGATCAGCTCAGGGAAACAAGTACCTGGATTTGCAATCATGTTTTAGGAATTCATACGACCATTTCGGGTGATTTGATGGTACATAACTCCAGGGACCGGATGGGTGTGACGGCTGGTTGTTCCGGGCTGAAACAATACTTTCAGTTCCTGGTGTTAATGATTCTGTACCCGGGGCCCTGGAAGAAAAAACTATGGTTTATCCCCCTGGGGTTATTCATTATCTATGTGATAAATGTAACCCGGATTGTTACCCTTTTTCTTGTTGTTATCAGAAACATTGACCTATTCAATGCTGTCCACGATTGGATATTAAGGCCATTATTCTTTATCATCATTTTTTTATTGTGGGTCTGGTGGGTTGAGAAACTGGCCCCTGCAAGCATCAAAACAGGACAAAACTAAGCGATTGCAGTACAGTTGACGGGATGCCAGATTAAAACTTATTGAGAATAAAACAGTTGACAGGAAAATATTTCTGATTTCTTTTTACAAATCAACACCCAAATAAAAAATTATTTTTATTTTTGCCGCTCGAATCTATTGTTTAACAATTAAAAGCGTACGATCGTGATTAAAACAGATGTAGTTACAGAAATCTCCAAGAAAACGGGATTGGAAAAAAGAGATGTCAAAGAAGTAGTAGAAACATTTTTTGATATTGTAAAAGGATCTTTGATTGATGGTGAAAATGTTTATTTCCGCGGATTTGGAAGTTTCACCCTGAAAAAAAGAGCTCAGAAAATCGGAAGAAACATCACAAAGAACACTTCTATTGTAGTACCGGAGCATTTCATTCCTTACTTTAAGCCTTCGAAATCTTTTTCAAACAAAGTAAAATCTACCGTTAAGGTAAAATAAATTTGATCTTTTAAATAAATTTTAGGGGCAGTTTAGCTTCAAAGGATTTTATCACGGTTTTTTATTTTGATAAAGAACCCATTTGATCAATCATCATTTGACCTATAAATAATATCAATATGCCAAGCGGGAAAAAGAGGAAAAGACATAAAATATCTACCCATAAGAGGAAAAAAAGGCTGAGGAAAAACAGGCATAAGAAAAGGAAGTAATGTTTGATTTGTAAACTGCTGACTAATAATTTACAAACCAATACCTGTTTCTTAATTTATCAAACCACATACAGGAGGGTTTAATTTGAAACGTAATCTGATTATCCAGTCCACAAAACAAGGGCTGGATATTGCTTTGGTCGAAAACGACAAACTTGTCGAGTTTCACCAGGACGTTGTCAATAAAGAATATCTTGTCGGAGATATTTACCTGGGCGAGGTCAAAAAAATATTGCCCGGGCTGAATGCCTGTTTCGTGGATATTGGTTTTGAAAAAAACGGTTTCTTACATTACTTTGATCTGGGGCCCAACATCAAAAACCAAAATGCCTTTGTAAAAAAAGCTTACAGGAACAAAAGTTTTTCAAGCAGCCCCAAGCACTTTAACAAGGAAAAGGAAATTGTAAAAACCGGGGATATTCCTGCGGTTGTTGAGCCAGGGCAAAAAATAGCGGTTCAGATAATGAAAGAACCGATATCAACAAAAGGCCACCGCCTGGGTTCACAATTAACACTTCCCGGAATGTATATTGTCCTTATCCCATTTGGGAATGGAATATCCTTGTCAAGACGAATAAGGAACAATAAAGAAAGGAAAAGGCTTATCAGTATTTTTCAGGATTTAATTCCCGGGAATTTCGGAGTAATTGTACGAACGGCAGCGGAAAATAAACAGGCTCATTTTCTGGAAAAAGATTTAAGTATCCTGCTTGCCAGATGGGAGCAGATTGTTGAAAACCTAAAAGCAGGTAATTCAAAACTTTTGGGCGAGTACGATAAGGCTACTTCGCTGATAAGGGACATGCTGAATGAAAGTTTTGATAACATTATTGTAAACGACAGGGACACCTACAACGAGTTGGACAAATACCTGTCGACCATTTCTACTGTATCCAAAAATGTGTTAAAATTTCATTCGGAAAGGAAACTCCCATTTGAATATTACCACATTGACAGGCAGATAAAATCTGCTTTTGGAAAAATATTCAATTTCGGTAAAGGCGGTTACCTGGTTATTGAGCAAACGGAGGCCATGTATGTGGTAGATGTTAACAGTGGAAGTAAAAATAACAGTGAAGCCACCCGTGAAGAGAATGTGCTTAAAATCAATATGGATGCAGCCGATGAAATAGCCAGGCAGCTAAGGCTCAGGGATATTGGCGGGTTGATCATAGTCGATTTTATCGATATGCGCTCATCGGCTAACAAAAAAGCACTTTACAACAAAATGAAAGAGGCTTTTAAAAACGACCGCACGCAGCATTCCTTATCGCCCCTTTCAAAATTCGGACTGATGGAAATTACCCGGCAGAGGGTCAAACCAGCCCTGGAAATATCAACTGCCGAAACCTGTCCGGTCTGCAAGGGAAGCGGAGAATTAAAACCCACCATCCTTGTGACTGATGATATTGAACACAGCCTGAATTTTATCAAGAGCGAACTCAATGTAAAATCCGTCTATTTAAAGGTACATCCTTTTGTTGCCACATACCTAAAAAGTGGTTGGATTTCCATGCGTTTAAAATGGATGTTTAAGTATAAACTTTACATCGGCATTGCAGAGTCTGAAGCTATGCAGCTTATCGACTATCTTATTCTGAATAAAGAAGGAAAAGACCTCGAAGAATTTTAGTTAAGTACGGGAAATAATTGAGATCAGGCTTCCGTGGTAGTCTTAACTTTGGATTCTTCCTGGACATTATGTGCAAATTCATCATCAATCAATATCCTGCCACAGTTTTCGCAGGCAATGATTTTTAGATGAAGACGTACGTCCAACTGGCGTTGAGGAGGAACCTGGCTAAAGCATCCTCCACAGGAATCACGATCGATTGGTGCAACGGCCAGCCTGTTCTGATAGGTTGCCCTGACTTTTTTATAGGCTTTTAGAAGTCGTTCTTCTAAAACTTTTTCAGCGGTTTCCTTCAATTTGGTTGTTTCTTCCTCGTCTTTTTCCGTTTCACCAATGATCTCATTTAATTCTTTTTCTTTGGCTACCAGGTCTTTTTGTTTTTCCTGTAACTCTTCCTTTGCGTCTTTCTTTTGTTGTTCTTTCTCAGTAATTCCTGATTTAAACTCCTTGATTTTCTTCTCAGCAGCCATAATTTCCAGTTTTTGCAGCTCTATTTCTTTTGAAATAGCCACATATTCCCGGTTATTTTTTACATGCATTTGCTGCGATTCATATTTCAGCAGAAGCGTGTTGGCTTCACTGATTGCAGTTTTCCTTTCCTCAATTTTTTCTTTAAATTCCCCAATGGAAGTGTCAATATTTTCGAGCCTGGTATTGAGGCCTTCAATCTCATCTTCAAGGTCATGAACCTCCATCGGAAGCTCGCCCCTGATATTTTCAAGCTTGTCAAGGTAAGTGTCAATAAGCTGTAAATTGTAAAGAGCTGCCAACTGAGACTCAATAGCGGTCATCTTTTCCATTATAAATAATTAATAGGATTCGAAATAAGCATTGTTTTTGAGATGGCAAAGGTAGAGAATTTTTTGATTAATAATTGATACAAATAATCGATGAAAAACTGCTCAGTTTCATAATGGCCGGCATCAACTAAAAGCAGGTTTTTATTTGTGCCAAAATAATCATGATATTTCAGGTCAGAAGAAATAAAAGCATCAGCTTCCGAACGAATTGCATCTCCGATCAGAAAACTGCCGGCACCCCCACAAACAGCGACTTTAGAAATTTTCTTTTTTGAAATATCCGAATGCCTGAGGGCTTTACAACCCAGGTTTTCCCTGACCATGTTTAAAAACTCTTTTTGTGTCATTTCCAGGGGTAAATCACCAATCATTCCACTGCCTGCTTTCTCATATTCATTGTCAAGTGGATAAATATCATAAGCCACCTCCTCGTAGGGGTGAACTTCTTTCATGGATTTTATTACTTTGTTTTGAAGGTAAGAAGGAACAACCGTTTCGATTTTCACTTCTTTTTGAACAGTCATTTTCCCTTGTGTTCCAATAAACGGGTTGGTACCTTCCAGGCCCCTGAATGTTCCCATTCCATCCGTATTGTAGCTACAGGAATCATAATCTCCAATAAAGCCGGCACCAGCTTCAAACATGGCGTTCCTGACCAGGCCGGGAACATATTGTCCATCTGATAGCTTAATGTCGGGACAAAATACAACCAGCTTTTTTAATTCACCTTTCAGGGGCTTCAAAACATTCAAATCTTTGAGCCCAATTTGTTCTGCAAGAAGACGGCTAATGCCCTGGTCGACATTGTCAAGGTTTGTATGTATAGCGTAAACAGCTATGTTGTGCCTGATGGCCCCGGCAATAATGTTTCCGGGATATTGGTCCGGGTTAATCTTTGTAATGCCACGGAAAATCAACGGATGATGCGAGATAATCAGGTCATGGCCGTTTTTAACAGCTTCTTCAAGAACTGCTTCTGTTACATCAAGGCAAATTAACGTTGACTCAACCTGTTTTTCAATATTTCCGATAATAAGGCCGGCATTGTCATAATCTTCCTGTAATGCGAGTGGTGCAATACTTTCCAGGAATGAAATAATTTCTTTAAGTTTCATAAATAAGCAATTATACAGATTTCAAAATTAACCTGAATAATTCATAAAATTGAATTTTTCACCCAGGGGGTCGTAAAAAATCAATCATTTAATCCGGGAATAAGGGTTACTGGAAATTATAAGCTTTGTTTTTATTTCTAAACAATTCTGCCCAGGTATCAAATTCTTCTTTGTAGAAAACCCCCATTCCCTGCCGGTTGATGTCTTGCTGGTAAATGGGATTATTGTCTGACCTGCTAAATACCTTTAACCTCAATTTGCTATCAGGTAATACTTTGTAATCAACCTGGAAATTAGCATTGATGTTTTCAATATCATAGCTGCCACTCAACTTCAACCTGTTATTAAACAGGCTGGTGGAAAGTAATATATCCAGTTCGCGTTGGTAGTTTTTATTTTCTGCCTGGTAATTTACCCCAAGCTGAAAGTCCTCGAAATATTTTGAGCCAAACTGACTGGTTATCTGTGAAACCCAGGACGAAACCTGTGAGGATATCAATGAGCCGACATTGGCATTAATACTATTGTCAAGGACCGCATTGTTTTGTGTGGCTATTTGTGGCAGGAAGCTGTTCAGGATCAAAAGGCTGATCACCTGTTTGTTCAATTCCTGTTCATCATTCTTAATGGCACGCACCTGTTGGTCTATCACATTGAATTGGGTTCCACTGATGGCATTCGAACTGAGAATTTCGAAATCAAGCTTAACATTTGGTGTGTAAAGATTGTCGGTCAGATAGAGCTTGGCTTCAACGGGTACTTTGGTACGAAATCCTTCGTTTTGATAATCGGAAGGTAACAGCTCATTGAGCGAAACCATCGTTTGATAGCCTGCTTCAATATTGATGAAGGCATCCAGCGGGTCGCCCTTCCAGGTAATGGTACTGCCGTCTTTTACAATAAATTTTCTCTTTATCAACTCCAGTGCGGTGAATGTATAATCTCCCGATTCTATGGTATATGTACCAAACATTGTTGTGTTGTAAAAGTTATCAATTTTTATGGCAAGGTTCCCATTCCCATTTCCTTTTATAATATCATCCGTGTTTGGGTCAAAGATCAATTGAATATCTGCATCAGGGGTAATTTCAAGATCAAGATTAACATAGATCCCACTTAATAAATCTTCCTTTATTTCTATATCTTTTTTAACCAGCTTTTTATTGGTGTACTCAATAAAATTGTAATTACCCAAAGTGTTGTCATCGTAAGCTATCAGGTACAGTTCCGTATTCTTTTCGGAACGTGCCTGCAAATCCATCTTCATAAGTTCCAGTGGGCCGGTAATATCCAGTTTGCCCGATACAAATGCATGGCCGTAGTAGATGGTGTTGTCTTCAACTGTGGTATTCAGCCCTTCAAAATTATTGGCGAACAGGTGCAGGTCGAAATTAAAATTATTGAAGTAATCATGGTTCACCTTGCCTTTTAATATAGCCAGGTTGTTAAATTTATCATATACCTTGATATTGTTTGCATATATCCCCTTTTCATCCATGGTTATTTTATCCGAAAAATGATAACGGGTCTTGAGATAATCTACAGTGAAATATGCATTTGATATATTGGCTTCACCATCCACTTTATAATTATCGTAAGGCCCGTAAAACCGTGCGGTTGCATTAACGGTGCCATCAAGATCTGATGCAAGGTATTTAATAAAAGGATAGAAATTAGATGCATTGCTGTTAGGAACCGTAACCAGCAGGTCGATATCCTTATCTTCAACAAAATCAACATAGCCTGAAATATCCAGTACATCTTCCAGGTCAGGATTAGTCAGTGAGGCAAATATGTTATTGTTTTTGCCAGCCTTATCAAATGTTGAATAAATATTAAAAATACCCAGGGTGTCTTCACCTTCATACACAAGTGGATTGACAATCAGGGCTGCGTCAAAATACAGGTCTTCCAGTACATTATAAATCACCACCTGCCCGTTCACGGGGCCTGAAAACATACTGAGGTTTACCGGAATATACTTTTCGAAAGAGGTAAAATCGGTTTGGTCAATCACTACACGCAGGGGTTCCGGGTTTTGCATGGCAATAGTGCCAAGAATTTTAAGCCGGGTATTTTGACTATTGACCGATAAAAGCGGAATGGTGATTTTGGGAGAATAATCAATCCGGATATTTTCTCCCTCCATTGACCAAACCTGGTTGTCAGAGGTTATGAGTTCAGAGTTCTTTATTGTCACCAGAATTGAATCTCTGTTGAGGTTCAGGCCACCATTCAGCCTGATATGGTTATTGTATTTATCACCATAAAAATAGATATTGAATTCTGAAGTATCGGCCATGTGGTGTGTACCAAGATTAATACTACTGGCAATAACGGTGTCATTTAGCCTGACCTTGTCAGAAGAGATGTAGAAATCAAGGATGGAATCGTTTCCCGAAGAATTAACTATAAGACCGGAAATGTTTACATCCTTGTAATGTAGCCACGAAATATTGGAATTCATCCTGAAAGTGTTGTCCGTCTGGTCAATATATCCGGAAATTGATGTATTGTTTCCGAATACGACAGGAATATCAAGCAATTCGTTAATAAAAGAGGTTTTTCGAAGCAAGATACTGTATTTGAGCTCTTGGTCAACAATATCCGGGTGTTGCTTAAGCCCAAAAGAGGGGTCAAGATAACCGGAGAATACTGTTTCGAACAGCCCTGTCAAAGACAGTAAATTGTAATTGCCTTTAAGGCTTGCTTCAGCGAGGTCTGATTTCAGCTCAATTGATTTTCCGTCTTGTGTTTTTTCAGACGAAACCAAAAGGGTTTTTAGCGGGTATTCATTTCCGGTTGTTTTCAGCCCTGCGTTCAGTAACAAAATTTTTCCGGTCAGTTCATTGATAGATTCACCCATTAAGTTAAGATCGAGATAACCATTCAATGTCAGGCTGTCATTGACAAAGTGCAAGGCATAAAAATCTGCCCGCTTGATTGCGGAGTTAAATTTAAAGTGGGGTACATCTCCGGTAAAATCAATTTTTCCGTTGAAGGCAATATTAAAATTCGGATCTGAAACATTCAGGTCGCCCATGAAGATTTTCTTTTCCATATAGCCGTCAAAGTCCAGATTTTTATACGCATAATTGTTAAACTCGATATAATCGGCATGTGCGTCCAGGTCGGTTTTTACATCATTCAGGTTAATACCGGAACCAGAGACTTTTCCTGACATAGATATTTTTCCGATGGATGCCGTACTTTTTTCGAGAAATTTACCCATATCAAAATCTGTCAGCTTTATTTTTCCGGAATAGGTTGGAACTTTTGATTGGGGATTTATTTTAAAGTTGAGGTCAGATTCGATAATGCCTTCACCACTGTAGGCTTTTCCGTAAGTTACAAAGTCATTGACAAACCCGGTAAACCGACCCTTAAAACCATTTAATTGGGCTGTAAGCAATACTTCCGGGATGCTGGCCTCCGGTACCAGCCTGTTTATATCATTTAATGAAAACTCAAAATCTGTTGCTTTAACATCCATGAAAGTTTCCGGAATATCGGGTAATCCGTTAAAACTTACATCCCCTTTAAACCGGGACCTGTAACCAAAAAAAACATCCATATTGCTACAACGAAGGTTATCTACCGTGCCCGTAGCCAGGCCACTGATAAGCATTCTTTTTTCGTTGGTTTCAAACAATTGTGTAAAGTATTTCAGGTCATCCATATTGATATTGGATTTATAGATATCACCTTCCATGCGTACTTTTTGAATAAAATTTGAGAAATCCTGCCATCCGTGAAAATGAAATATAACCGAACCGGACAATTTGCTTTTCTCGGTAGTAATCAAAGTGTTGTTAAATGCAAGCAGGTTGGTGTCAACTGAAATATCCGATTTCATATCGGTAAAGACCAACCCGTTCTGCTCAATGGCATAAAGTGTATCTACAGCCATTTGAATTTGGGTGGCGTAATTCTCCACATTGTACGCAACAGCATAAATATCATGAATTTTAAAATCCTCCCAATTAATGATCCCGTATTCGTTATTTCGGGAAGGTAATTTATAGTGAAGATTTCCCCCTTTCAGGCCTATTTTTTTAAACAGTATTTTTTTTTGTGATTTACCGGAGTTGCTGTCGGCCTGCATTTTCCAGATCAGGTACTGAAAATTGAAAAATTCATCAGTACTGTACTGCCTGGCTTCGATATTGGCGTTTTCAAGGTCAAGTTCCCTGATGATCACCTTGCCCGGAGTTTGCCTGAACCCCCTGATATTCACCTTCACTTTGTCGATATGGGCAAAAACCTGTTCTTTGTGATCAAAGATGTCGACATTGTGAAATTCAAAAATGCTATTGCTGTATTTTACAGTCTCGATTTTTGATATTATATCGTATTTGGATTTTAGGAAAACTTCGGAAAAATAAGCCGCCTGTTTGCCCCCGGATGCCTTGTTAATAAAAATGACGGTAGTTATTGAAAACAATGGAAAAACCAAGAAAAGCCCAATGACAATGTATTTTATATACCACGTCTTCTTATTTTTGCGGGCTTTCGGCATTAATAGATAGAATTAAAGGTCGATAAAAATAAATAAAAAAATAATGTGTACCATCCTCGCTCTCGAATCTTCCTGTGATGATACCTCTGCTGCAGTGCTCCAGAATGGCAAAATCCTTACCAACAGGGTATCCGGGCAGGATGTGCATAAAAAATTCGGTGGGGTGGTACCCGAACTGGCATCAAGGGCTCATCAGCAGAATATCGTTTATGTGGTTGAGGAAGCACTAAAAGAAGCAGATATCAGCCTTGAATCCCTGGATGCCATTGGATTTACATCAGGCCCAGGGCTTATTGGTTCACTACTGGTATCGACCTCTTTTGCCAAAGGGCTGGCATTGTCGCTCAACATACCTCTTATCGGGGTAGACCACCTGCATGCACACGTGATGGCCAATTTTATTGACGAACCCAGGCCGGCTTTTCCCTTTCTTTGCCTGCTGGTTTCAGGGGGGCATACACAGATTATTAAAGTCAGTAGTTTCAATGATATTGAAATAATAGGCCAAACGCTGGATGATGCAGCAGGAGAGGCTTTTGACAAGGCAGCCCAGGTGATTGACATACCATATCCTGGTGGCCCGGGGATTGATAAATACAGCCAACAAGGCGACCCTGACTGGTATTCGTTTCCGGAACCCAAAATTAAAAAATTCGATTACAGCTTCAGTGGGTTGAAAACAGCTTTTCTGTACCTTGTCCGGGATGAGTTGAAAAAAGACAAAAAGTTTCTGGATAAACATTTGGAAGACCTGTGTGCATCTTACCAACGAAGGATAGTTAACTACCTGGTTAAAAAGCTGGAATTGGCGTCCGAACATATGGGTATTAATAAAATTGCCCTTGCCGGAGGTGTGGCTGCCAATAGTGGCCTTAGAAAATTATTGGACCAGAAAGCTGCAGTCAATAACTGGAATGTGTATTACCCGCAAATGCAGTATTGTACAGATAATGCTGCCATGATTGCCATTACCGCCATGCACAAATACAAAGCAGGTAACTTTGACAGTCAGAAAATAAAAGCATACGCGCGGAGAGACTAGTTCAGGGAAGGGTTGACCGGATAATCAGCCCAAACTGTATATTCCTTTCGCCTGGAATTTTTAAGTTTATCGTTCCAGATAAACTCAGGATCACTGCTCATGATGTTTTGTATATCACCGGTGGTAACAACCCAGCTTTTTTCTTTCAATTCCCGGTCAAGTTGAAAGGGGGCCCAGCCTGAATAGCCGACAAAAAACCATAGATTGTCAGGGGTGAGTTCTCCTGTTTCAATCAGCATTTTAATAGTTTCAAAATTCCCACCCCAATAAAGCCCGTTAACGATTTTTACACTATCGGGGATTTTCATTCCAGCGGTATGCAGATAAAACAGGGAGTTACTTTCAACAGGCCCGCCCAGGTAAAGATTATCATCAAATGCCGGAAACTCTTTGATAGCATCATTCACTTTGGTTTCCAGCGGTTTATTGATAATCAAACCGACAGAACCTTCCTCATTGTGTTCAGTGAGTAAAACTACTGAGCGGCCAAAATAGTAATCGTTCAGAAATGGAACAGAGATCAGTAAACGTCCCTTGGTGGGTTTGAGTGTGGTGGTACTCATAAAGCTAATTTTCTGTAAAATTAAGAATTTCGAAGTAGGGTTTCAAAATTTTTGCCAAATTTTAATTTTAATATTCCAATCGACCCGGGAATGGTGAATAAACGGGTAACTAATTTTTAGCCATTGAAGCCACCAACAAAGAGCTGCCTATAAAAATCACATAAGAAGCAATGTATGATTTATTATGGCTGAATTCGGGAAGATAAATCAGAATAATAAACAGTGATATCATTAAGGCAAGTAGGAGTGAGGCTAGCCTGGCCCGGTAGTTCAGGATCATAGAAATAGCCGCCAGTATCATACAAACAGCAACAAAATAAACCCAGAATTCCGGAAATGGAATATAGGATGGGACATATTCCAGGTATTTTCCAGGTTTGAAAAAATGATTGGCGCCAAAGCCAATAAAAGGAATGGCTACGAGCAACCGGCCAACAATAGCGAGAAATTTTTTAAATGATTCAGAATGCATTTAGGTTCAATTTAATAGCAAAAATAAACAATTCATGTTGAACCCCAAAGAAACCTAAAGCCAAATGACTTTTCAAAGCGTTGAGCATTACTTCTCCATTGCTTTAATGGCATCTGTAGCAACATCCAGCATGGGTTGTCCGTTGATCCCGGTCCCCATAGCATTCATCATCCACTGTTGTGGTGACAAACGGCCTTGTTTGAACATTCGGATTACTTCTTCGGCAAATACTTTCCCTTTCAGTTGTTGTTCAATCTGAAAATCGATCAGATGGCCAATTGGATAGGCTGAAAGATAAAGCGGGTAATCTATCATATGGGAATAGATAGCCAGAATGGGAGAATCCTCTACGCCAAATACAGGTGCGTAATACTTGTTCCAGATGTCAATGGCAATGTTGATCACAGCCTCTTTCAATTCGGATGCGGTAGCGTCCGGATGTTCGTACATCCATTTCCAGACATTCATATCAACCAGTGAAACACCCATAATTTCGTAAGTAGACCAGGTGATATCCAGTGCGTCCAGGTAATTTTTATCCGGGTTAGTTTCTTTTATACCAAGTAATTCCAAATCCCTTTTCTGAAACACAAACGCCAATGCTTCGGTAAATGCTGTATTGGGAACGCCATGTAGCAGATAATAATCTGAAAGATGCAGGGAAATGGTTTGTTCTACATTATGGCCAAACTCGTGAACGGCAATGTTATATCCTTTGTAATTCATTCCTTCTTCTCCTATCCTTGTCCTCAGGTGCGATTTCACCGATTTCATTTCTGCCCCCCAGGCGTGTCCGGCACCTCTTGCCGGGTCAACCTGGACTTTTGAAGTGATAAAAGCAGCTTGTTCAGGTGTAAACTCAAGTTTCAGTAAAATATCGCCTAAACCGGCCTGAAAGGCATCTTTGTCAGGATATTTATTTGCAACAAGTTTGTTCAGTTCATTTTCATCAATAGTACTCCGGCTTTTAAAACCGTCATACCAAATATCGAAGGGACGCAAATCGCGGCCTAATCGCCCGGAAATTAATTTGCCAATATCCTTTAGTACAGGAGAAGAAATAAAATCAACAAATATTTTTTCCACCTCGGGCTGTGTCATCTCAAGGCCGGCATCAAAAGCACGTTGAATGTAAGTCGGATACCGGGGATTATAAATATCAGCTTTAGCCATGACATGGAAATTATTAAGCAGGTACTGATAACGGGTATCCGGCTCGGCATTTATTTCAACTTCCTTGTCATCCTGATATACCTTATTGGCAAAGGGTGCCCAGTAGTATTCATCCGAGTTGATCACTTTTTCAGGAATGGTTTGTTTGATGATATGCAACATAACCCGGTAGATCATTTCCTGCTTTTTCAATCCATTTTCAATAGCATAATTCGATTTAAGTTCGTCTCTCAGGTTCCAGTGTGAAATCAATTTCATGTTTTTTGGGAAAAGAGTATCACCATTTTCATCGAGTAAATATCCCATCATGATGTTGTATTCCGAAATATACAGATCGGCATTACTGAGTGTTTGGCTTACTTCCCGGATGATATCAGAAGGAACCCGGGTAGTGAACAAGTCTCCGGCACGGGCATAAGCCCAGTCTTTGGTAGTCCAGTCTTTGCCAAGGCTTTCTTTTTCTTCAAGCGTATAGGCGGGAAAGTTTAAAGCAACAATAAAAGCAATTTTATTTTTGTAAAGGTCTTCGTTGAGGTGGGAACCAGGATTATAACCGCCTATCAACCGGTCAAAAGGTGTAATATCCCCGATATCAAGATGAAGGGGTTTTTGAAGTTCAAGGCTCATGGTATTGAAATACCCACCAAGGATTTCCATATTGGCAGAGACTTTTGATAACAACTCATCAAGTTGCTCTCCATTTGCAACAAAGTTCTTTAGGCAGAAATCTTTAAAATCTTCCCTGCTGCCATCCTCCTCTCGCCAAAGTACGGCAATCTGATTGACCCCACGGTCAATTCTGAATTTTTCCGTTTCACCGTATTGGTCTATCAATGCCTGAATGGTATTGTCAACATCATCATTCACGATAAAAACTGTGGATGAGGTTTCATTTTTCATTTCTGTTTCTTTTTTTTGGTTACATGCGCCAAGTATCAACAGCATGGTAAAAACAACAAGGATATTTTTCATAATTAGGTGTATTACGTTTGTCACATAAAAATATTCGGAAACTAAATTAGGATAATTTCTGAAATTGTATATCCGGATAAAAAATCAAGTACAATTGCTATGGAATCTTCCGGCAGCTATTAAAAGCCCCTGCCGGACTTAAAGAACTTTTCCTCAAACGTACCATCGGCATAGCTGCCTTTAAGGATATAAAAACCAGGCCGAAGGTCATCAAGGGAAACAGGCAGGATCCCTTTAGTAATTCCTGTAAAATTTCTGTGAATGACTATGCGGCCGTACATATCCCAGATTGTAAGCTCAAGGCTGTAGGGGTCATTGCTGTGGGTTTCCACGTAGAGGTCGCTCACCACAGGATTTGGATACAGCCTAACATGGGTATTGTTGTTCAGGGAATCGTAAAAGGAGGTGCAACCTCTTTCAACAACATTTGCATAGCTGACCAGGATAGGCCTGTATTTGACAATAGCAGCTTTCATTTTATCACCCTGGCCCGGAGTAAAAAGTTTCATACAACCATCTGTGCTGTAGTCCATAAAATTTTCTATCATCCTGACATTATTACACTGTACGGGATGTGTGCAATGCGGATAAATGGCATTATCGTAGGCCAATGAACAATTTGGTGTGTCCTCGATACCGTCATCATCACTACAACCTCCCTGCCCGCTATCATCACCACCCCAGGGGTGTATCAGGTCGAAATAATGCCCGACTTCGTGTGTCGTAGTGCGGCCGAGTTTGTATCCTATAGGATCGTTACTTATCTTTCCAAAAAACTTGTAGGTAATAACAATTCCGTCAGCATCGAATGAAGGGCCACCTGCATTGGCAGGGGTGTAGGAATAACCCTGGATGTCGGACTCTCCATCAATGGACCGGACTACCCAGATATTGAGGTATCTTTTAGCATCCCAACGGCTCAGGTCTTTGGTAAGCATTTCTTTGTCTGATTCCAGGTTGGTATAGCTGGATTTAACCCTGACTATTCCCGTTGTCGGGTTTCCGTCCGGGTCAAGTGAAGCCAGGCAAAAGCGGATCTTTATATCCTCACCACGATCATCGTGGTTAAAACTTCCATAATGGCCAAAATCTTCATTCAGCACATTGATCTGGCTGACAACCCTTGCATCTGATATGTTTTCCGGGCCATCATCATGAATAATATGAACCACTACCGGCACCACATAGTATTCGTCCTTATAAACAGGAGTTCCGGCACGGAAATGAGTGTTGTTCTGCTTGGGGAACTTGTCCTTATTAAGCTCAGTCATATAATGTGTCAGGCACTTACGGGGGGCTGTCTGGCTGTACCCCGAATAACCCGAATAAACTAAAAAGACAAGAAGGAGTATTTGTGTATAGCGAAAGGTCATGAGCGAAGGTAGTTTATCGTGGAATATGCCATAAAACCCATGCCGGTTAACAAGGCATTTTCATCAACATCAAAACGGGACGAATGAAGGGGGTATTCTTCTTCCCCGTTTTTGCCGGTTCCGAGGCGATAAAAAACCGATGGCAGCCTGTGTGTGAAGTAACCGAAGTCTTCAGCTGTCATCCTTTGGTCAAGGTCGGCAACATTATCTTTACCCAAATACTCAACAGCAAATTGCCTGTATTGTTCTGTCAGTTTTATATCGTTTTTTACCACCGGATAACCCACAAGAATTTCCACATCTGCCATAACGCCAAACGGGGCTACGGCATGCATGGCAATATCCCTGATTTTCTCATGGGCTTTGTATCGCCAGTTTTCATCGAAAGTGCGAAACGTACCTGAAATGGTCACTTTATCAGGAATGACATTCAGGGAACCTCCGGGTGTTTCGATTTTACCAAACGATAAAACGGTGGGTATTCCTGCCGGGGCATGCCTGCTGGCAACAGGTTGCAGGCTAACAATTAACTGGGACGCTGCCAGGATGGTATCATTGATATTCCAGGGCAAAGCTGCATGTCCGCCTTTACCCGACAGGGTAATAACAATTTCATCGGATGATGCCATGTAGTCTCCGCTCCTGAAGCCCACCTTGCCGGCTGGTAAATAGGGTTCAACATGCTGGCCTGCAGCAGCATTGACGGCAGGATTTTCAAGGATACCCTCTTCAATCATTGCCTTGGCTCCGCCCGGGATTTTTTCTTCGGCAGGTTGAAACAGTATTTTAACACTTCCCCGGATTTCCTTTTTCATAGCAAGCAGGATCCTGGTTGTTCCCAGCAAGGAAGCCATATGAACATCATGTCCGCAGGCATGCATGACACCTTTGTTGTCAGAGACAAAATCGTGCGTATTGGCTTCGGTTATAGGCAAGGCATCCATATCAGCCCGAAGAGCCATAGTTCGGCCATGTTTTTTTTCATTTATGATAGCATAAACACCGTTACCGGCAATTTTCGTTGGGCTGAGCCCCATTTTAGTTAATTCGGAAAAAATATAGGCAGCCGTGTTTTCTTCCCGGAACGACAATTCCGGATGGCGGTGCAAATACCTTCTGGCCGAAACAATTTCAGGATAATATTCCCTGGCAAGATGTTGAATACGTTCTTTCAAAACAACTATTTGTCTTTTTTATCCTTGAGAGCCGGAAGGAAGATTTTGTCCGGAACAAGCAGCACGTATTTGAATTCCTCCATTTCAATCAGTTTGAAATACAATGGCATGGCTTCACGCTGGTTTCTAAAATTACCTGCCCGGATCTTAAAATTGGGTTGTTGGTAGATCAGGTAGGCACTTTCATCCGGGAAATTAACCAAAAAAGTGGCCTTTATCTTGTTGGCATTGGCCCGGCTCTTCCCTGAATATATCTGAATCCTGTATCCGGGAATTGTTGGTTTCTTGTCATTTTCGTCAATCACCCGGTTTATCAGGGTGTCAATACGTGAATCCAGGTGAACTACAGTGTTTCCAATAAGGGTATCGTGTGTTTTGACCGGGTATGCTTCCTGTGCCGGAAGAATAAACCAGGCAAATAATAAAAATAATATGCCGATAAGGCTTTTCATCTTGATTCTGCTTTTTCTTCTTCCACTATTTTCATTCCGGAAGATGTTCCCAATCTTGAAGCCCCGGCCTTAACCAATTCGCGGGCACCCTCCAGGGTTTTAATTCCACCAGAAGCTTTGATTCTTATCCTGGAAGGTAGCCATTCCCTGAGTTTGAGAATATTTTCAACTGTTGCACCTTCGCCATTCATGCCTGTGGATGTTTTGACATAATCGACACCTATTTCTTCGAGAATTTCGCACACTTTAAGCATTTCAGTATCATCGAGCAGGCAGGTTTCAATAATCACTTTAATTGGTTTTGCTTTCAGCCTGCAGAAAGTTGCTACACCTTCAATACCATCTTTAACATGGTTGTATTCTCCGGATTTAACTGCCGCAATATTGATGACCATATCAATTTCATCAGCACCGTCTTCAATTGCTTTTTTAGTTTCTTCCATTTTAGAACTGATCAACTGATAGCCAAGAGGAAAACCAACTACCGTAACAAGTTTAATAGGCGAATCGCCTAATATCTCACGGCTGTATTTGACGTAATAGGGTGGAATACAGACTCCCGTAAACCCTTCCTGAATGGCATCTTCCAGGAGCTTTTTGACCTGCTCCTTTGTAGTATCAGGTTTTAGTAAAGTCTGCTCAATATATTGTGCAATACTTGTATCGTTATTCTCTGCCATGACAATGTTTATATTTTTTCCCACTGCCACAAGGACAGGGTTCATTTCTACCAACTTTTTTCTCCACCCTAACGGGTTCTTTTTTCTTTTGTTGCGTATCTGAATATTCCGGCATTTTCGTTCCTTCGAAATCGTCCGGCCTTGATTCTTTCAGATTGCTCATATCAGCTCTCTTTTGCTTTTGCCCTTCGTTGATTTCAGCAGGATTCTGGGTGAGGATGTCTCCTTTGAAAATCATGGGTATTACTTCACGACTGATACGTCCCAGCATGCTTTCAAAAAGCTTGAATGATTCGAGTTTATAGATCAGAATAGGATCCTTTTGCTCGTATGATGCATTTTGAACCGACTGTTTCAGGTCGTCCAGTTCACGCAAGTGTTCTTTCCAGGCATCGTCAATATGGGTAAGGGTGGTCATTTTTTCGTAAGCCCTGATTATTTCCCTGCCTTCGGTTTTGTATGCCTTGTCAAGATCGACCAGTACCTCAATGATTTTTCTGCCATCAGTAAAGGGAACAACAATATATTTCAGGGTTTTACCCCTTTCTTCGAAAACCTGTTTAATAACGGGCCAGGCTTTTTGAGCAATAGTTTCAACCTTTTGCTTGTATGACTTTTTAACTTTTATGAAAAGTTGTTCTGAAAGTTCATGGATTTTACTGTCATGAAACTCCTGTTCAGAAATTTCAGGCCGCGTGGCAAAGTACATCATCACATCTCCCATAAATGCCTGATAGTCCCCTGATTCCTTATGGATGTCGATAATATCATCCCCAAAATCGAGCAACATACTGTTGATGTCTACTTCCAGCCTTTCGCCATATAAGGCATTTCGCCTACGGGTATAAATGACCTCACGCTGAGAGTTCATCACGTCATCATATTCGAGGAGACGTTTACGGATTCCAAAGTTGTTCTCTTCAACTTTTTTCTGTGCACGTTCGATAGACTTGGTGATCATCGAATGCTGGATCACTTCACCTTCCTGAAGGCCCAGTCTGTCCATGTATTTAGCAATTCTTTCTGAACCGAAAAGACGCATCAAATTGTCTTCAAGGCTAACATAGAATTGGGAAGAACCCGGGTCTCCCTGTCTTCCGGAACGGCCACGTAACTGTCTGTCAATACGCCTTGATTCATGACGCTCGGTACCGATAATAGCGAGGCCTCCGGCATCTACTACGCCCTCCCCGAGCTTGATGTCGGTTCCTCGTCCGGCCATGTTTGTAGCAAGGGTTACTGCACCTGGTTTACCGGCATGGGCAACAATTTCTGCTTCTCGTTGGTGTTGCTTGGCATTCAATACATTGTGAGGAATTTTTTGCCTTGTAAGGATTTTACTCAGTAACTCTGAAATCTCAACCGAAGTAGTACCCACCAAAACAGGCCTACCCTTTTTTGTTTGTTCAATAATTTCGTTTACTACAGCATTGTATTTTTCGCGTGTGGTTTTGAATATCATGTCTTCCCTGTCGTCACGAATAGTAGGGACATTAGTGGGTATAACAACCACATCCAGCTTGTATATCTGCCACAATTCACCAGCCTCCGTTTCAGCAGTACCTGTCATACCGGCAAGTTTGTGGTACATCCTGAAATAGTTCTGAAGGGTAATTGTTGCGTATGTCTGTGTTGATTTTTCCACTTTGACATTTTCCTTGGCTTCAATGGCCTGGTGCAAGCCTTCGGAATAACGCCTTCCATCAAGAATACGGCCTGTCTGTTCGTCAACAATCTTGATTTTACCATCGGCTACAATATATTCAACATCCAGTTCAAACAAGGTATACGCTTTTAAAAGCTGGTTCACAATATGTATCCGTTCCGATTTGATGGAGTAGTCCACCAGCAATTCATTTTTTCTCCTGATTTTTTCTTCTTCAGATATTTCAAGCGTTTCCAATGTTGAGATTTCGCTACCGACATCCGGCATAATGAAAAAATCTTTATCATCACTATTGCTTGTGATCAGGTCGATACCTCGGTCTGTAATATCAATGGAGTTTTGTTTTTCTTCTATGACAAAATAGAGATCTTTATCTATTTCAGGCATATTTTTTTGCTGCTCCTGCAAATAATAATTTTCCACTTTTTGCAAAAAGGCTTTAACTCCCTCTTCACTCAGGAATTTGATCAGTGCCTTGTTTTTGGGCAAACCGCGATACGCCCGGAGCAACATCATCGCAGCTTCATCGGTAGGCTTCAGGTTGAACCCGTTTTGCAGGCCTTTTTTTGCAATTGTAAGCGCCTTGTTAACATAATCTTTTTGGACTTTAAGTAATTTCTCTATCTTGGGTTTCAGTTCGTAAAACTTCTCCTGCTCCTTGTCACTGGTTTCGGTAGGGCCGGAAATAATTAAGGGGGTACGGGCATCATCCACCAGCACCGAGTCAACCTCATCCACCATGGCAAAATGATGTTTCCGCTGGACCAGGTCTTCCGGGCTACGGGCCATATTATCCCTCAGGTAGTCAAACCCGAATTCGTTATTGGTGCCGTATGTAATATCGGCCAGGTAAGCATTTCTTCTTTCGTTTGAATTGGGTTTGTGGTATTCGATACAATCTACGGTAATGCCAAGGAAGTTAAATATCGGGCCATTCCACTCGGCATCCCTTCGTGCCAGGTAATCGTTGACGGTAACAAGATGAACACCTTTGCCTGAAAGTGCGTTCAGGTAAGCCGGAAGGGTAGATACCAGGGTTTTACCTTCACCGGTAGCCATCTCGGCAATTTTTCCTTTGTGAAGCACTATCCCGCCAATAAGTTGAACATCATAATGCACCATGGCCCAATTAATCAGGCCCCCTGCAGCATCCCAACTGTTTTTATAGATGGCGTTATCGCCTTTTATCTCAACAAAATCCTTGGTTGTAGCCAGGTTGCGGTCAAGTTCAGTGGCAATCACTTCAAGGGTTTCATTTTCGGTAAACCTGCGGGAGGTTTCTTTTACAACGGCAAAAGCTTCAGGAAGTATTTCGTCCAGTACTTCTTCCAGCTTTTCGTTCCATTCTTTTTCCAACTTGTCTATTTCGCGGAACAGCTCTTCTTTGTCTTCGGCATCCAGTTCTTCATTTATGTCTATTTCTTCCCTGATAGAACTAATCTTTGCGTCTATTTCACTGACCCCTTCCTTGATCCGGTCTTTAAATTCAAGAGTTTTAGAGCGAAGTTCGTCATTCGAAATATTCCTGTACGATTCAAAATGCTTATTTATTTCTGCAACAGCAGGCAACATGGTTTTGATGTCCCGGTCTGATTTGCTACCAAAAACAGAAGTAAGCGTTTGGGTGATTATGTTTGCCATTATGCTATCTTCAATCTTCTTTATTATTTTAAAGGCCTCGGCCCAATAAGCTACAAAGTTAAGTAATGCAATTAAACAAGATTATATTAATTGGAGAGGCTTTTGGGGGCATTGTCAATAACTATACCATAGGATATGTTTTTCTGTACTTAGCAATCGGGAATATGTGCTGTAAGGGTTTGTGGAGTAGAATCCTGTCCTCCGACACGAAAATTTGAGCGGGCTACAACCCTTGAATACCTACTGAAACCCTTATGGCATATACCCTTTATTACCAACTGGCCTTTCCTTTTATCTGTCTGTATATCAATTTTTTTAATTGCTTTTGCTGCAATTTTCTTTGACAATGTAAGCCGGATGATCATTTCATCAAATTTTTCAAATCTTCTTCCTCTTTTCCCTGTTCGATCAAATAACACTCAATTTTATCGTTTACCTGAAATTCCTTAAAAGGTATTTGCATCTGATAAGATTTAATATTCTTTTGTTGTTTCTGTTCTGTCATTATATCGAGAACTTTCTTTTTGTAGGTAGTGTCAATGTTACCAAGAAGATGTTCTCCTTTGCTTTCAATGATGTAAACCAATTCCAAATGATTCTCTGCTGTCTTTTTCGCTGCCACAAAGTCAGGTCTGATTTTATTCTGCTGCCAGCCTTGTATTGAGTACCATTTTCTGTTTACTTTATTCCTGAACCACCAAAGTATCTTTTCCTGTTTATCAAGTAAGTCGCCAACTTTCCTTTCAAGCGTGTTCATTGCTGTTACTTCAACATCTTCGAACAAATAATATTTGTAAGTGCTTGGAATTGGGCTTACTGTTATTACGTCTTCTTTTGGAACTTTGACCCCGACTGTATCATCATCGGATACAGCAAGAACAAGATTTTGGGCTTTTAATTCTTCCAAAAATATTTCTTCTTCCTGTTTTGTCTTTTCGTCCTGAAACTTTTTACATAGCTGAGAAACAATGAAACTGTAATGTTCTTTAAGTTTTTCCTGGCCTATCTTTTCTTCAATTTGTGATAAGTATTTCGTTCCGATAATTCTTGCCAAAAATGGATTTTCAATTAATTCATTCAGTCTGCGTGTTAAGTAATCAATATTAATTTCTGCCTTTCCGTTTGTTTGGCTTTGTTCTTCAACAAATGACGCTTTACTCGAATCATCAAGAGTAATGGCAAATGCTTTCCTTTCTTTTGTCTCGTTACTTAATGTATTTTCAAGTTTAGTTAAAAACTCATCATCTAATTCGACTTTTGAAAAATCAATTTTGGGCTTAATATCCAGTTCATAGCTAAATCTTCGTTTTTTCCCTTCTTTATCAACCATTACCCAAACAGGCAAATAAAATGAATGCTGAAATTTCTCGCTGAACTCTCTTTTTATCTTTACTGTTTTGGTAGCGTTTATGGCTTCATTATCCCGGAATTTCAATTTTGTAACCAGGTCTTCAAGACCTTCATTTTTGAATCCGGTTGAAACCCTGTCTAAAATTTCTCGTGTATCGCCTTTCGTGTAATAAACATAACTCTCGTCAAGTTCTTTAACACCTGATTTTCTTGCAAACGGTTGTCGTAAAATTCTACCGACCAATTGGGTAACTCCTGTATTTGAATTCACATTTGGAATAATTCCCAGTATGTAGGCAAAAGAGAAATCCCAACCTTCACGCAATGCTTCTTTTGTAATGATAAAGCGCACAGGACAACCCTGCGAAAACAGGTTTACATCTTCAATATCATTTTGCGAACTTGTTTTAATTGCAATTTCATCGGGGTTTACTTCTAAGCTAACCAAATATTCTTTAACGTCAAGACTGTGAACTCTTCCTTTCCCTCTTTGGTCTTTGCCTGTTGCTTCAACTTGCAATAATGCAGTTGGACGAATATAAACGCCTGTATCTTTTTGATATTGCTTAGCAGTTTCTTCTAATTTTTCCCGATGTTCTTTGATTTCCTTTACCATCGCTTTCCAGTCGTTCTCCTGCTTGCTGATGGGAGGGAGAATGTGCATGTCGAGTTTTACCATTTCCTCCTCTTTAAGCTCAAGGCCTGTAATGGTAACTAAAACATTCATTTCGGCTTTTGGCGTAGCAGAAAAACCAAGAACAAATTCGGGATTTAAACTATCAATAGTTTTCCGGGCATTTTCAGAAAATACCTTGTGAATTTCATCAATAATTATAAATGGTTTTGAAATGCGGATTGCGTTTCCTAGACTTGTCATTATTAAAGGTTGTTCTGTGCCAAGTGGTGAAATATAATCAAGGTTTGGAACTTGCTTCAATAACTGTTCGTGCAAGTCGTAACGATTATCGGCAGGGAAAAAACTGTCATAGCCGCCACTGTCCTGAAAAACTTTTAACGCTTCTTTTCCATTTTTGCGACTTATGGACTGAATCATAACGAACAGAACAACCAAATTTTCTTCAATATCATGGGTTGTTAACCGTTGTCCTTTTTCCAGGATAATAGTTCGGTTTCCGCTACATTGGTCTAATAACTGGCGTAAGGGATTTCCCTTGTCCCTGATTTTTTGAACTGTTTGGCTGTAAATAGTCTCGCTCGGAACAATCCATACCACAAGCCCCGTGCGTTTTTGAGCAAAAAGGTTTTGATATTCACGAATTGATTCAACGGCAAGCAAAGTTTTTCCGCCACCTGTCGGCACTTTAATTATCATTCTTGGATAACTATTCCCTAGTCCGTTTGTGCATCGGTCTATATATTCCAGACTGCTTGTTTGAAAAGTTGTTTGCACCCAATTTAAAGTATGACGCATAGTTGAAGGCAGTGCCTGTTTCGCAATGTCAAACGATGTTTTGGTATCACGGGCTGTTTGCAGAAACTGCTTGAGTGCGTTTACAACTTTTATCTGGTATTTTTTCAGGTACATATTATTTCTTTTTCCCTAATTTCTTTAATTCCCGTTCAATCATTTTCATGGCTTCCGCATCGGTTGAAGCAATTTGCTTTTTTTCGAATTTCTCAAATTCCTTTTCAGCAAGTTCCACTGCCAGATGATGAGAAATTTTGCCTGCATCCAGTAATATCTGTTTTTCATTTAAAGTTAGAAAGTCGTGCAATTTCTTTTCCCAGTCAGCCATATACATGGGTTTTCGTTTGCGGGCTTGCAATTCGGCAAAGCTAAGGTACTGGTCAACAATCAGGTTTAATTCTGTTAATTCATCCTGGGTTAAATAATTTTTAGCAACAGAAACATCAGTTTTTCTGATTTTTCCCTTCGGACTGTTTTTCCATGAAGTCAATCCCATGTTTGGTTTATCCGCGTTTGCCCTGTTGTATATTACTTCGGCTGCGGTATGCCCATGTATTGCCCAATGCATTTTATTTTGCACCGAGGCAAAAAACAGTTGTGCCTGTTCGCTGTTGGGCGAATAGTCAATACTTGTTGCATAAATATCTTTAATTTTTGCATAGAAAATTTTCTCAGAACTTCGGATATCCCTGATTCTCTCAAGAAGTTCATCAAAATATTGGTTGGTGTGCCCGGTTTCTTTCAGTCGTTCATCGTTCAGTACAAAACCTTTAATTAAAAACTCTTTGAGTTGCTGGGTCGCCCAAATCCTGAACTGCGTCCCACGGTGTGATTTTACACGGTAACCAACAGAAATAATTACATCGAGGTTAAAAAATTTGGTTCTGTATTTTTTGCCATCTGAGGCAGTTGTCAAGTATTCCTTTACAACTGAATCTTCTTCCAGTTCGCCCTCGCTGAAAATATTACGGATATGCAGACTGATGTTTTGTTTGGTGGTTTGGAATAGTTGAACCATTTGTGATTGTGTAAGCCAAACGGTTTCATTTTCCAAACGGACCTCAACTTTCGTTTGACCGTCTTCGGTTTGATATAGCAGTATTTCTGTATTTTCTTTCATCCAGGCATATTGTTGAGTTCAACAAAATGGTTAATTACCTCCTTTGAAATAAATTATAAGGAATTCCCACATAATCAATCTGATTGTCGCTTAAATATTCCTCATCCAAAAAGCATGACGGTGCATAAACAATCCTCTTTTTACCCGGTTGCTGCTGTTTAATTTTTTCGGC
>CAZVAY010000002.1:0-30070 GCA_964625265.1 uncultured Sphingobacteriales bacterium
ACATGGTCTGAAAAATTTATACAGCAATAATTCACAGATATGGTTGAAATTAACAAGGATATAGATGAACACCTTGGGCGAAACAGTATTGACACGCCCATTATCAAAAAAGCATTCGATATTCCGGATGAAAAAAAAATTGAGATCATTGAAAAGCATTTTACAGCCATCATGGAAACACTCGGCCTTGACCTGACCGATGATAGCCTCAGGCGGACACCCCACCGGGTGGCCAAGATGTATGTCAGGGAAATTTTTAGTGGGTTGAACCCTGATAACAAACCCAAGATATCGCTGTTTGATAACAAATTCAACTATGACGACATCATTGTTGAAAAAGATATTACGGTTCATTCCAACTGCGAACATCATTTTGTTCCGTTCATTGGCCTGGCACATGTAGCCTATATATCAAGTGGCAAGGTAATAGGCCTTTCTAAGATCAACAGGCTGGTACACTATTTTTGCAAAAGGCCCCAACTACAGGAAAGGCTGACGCTACAGATTGCCAATGAAATTCAAAAGGTGGCTGAAACAGATGACGTGGCTGTACTGATTGACGCCAAACACATGTGTGTGGCAAGCCGTGGCATCCAGGATAACAGTACTTCCACCATCACGGCCAAATACTTTGGGAAATTGAAAGAACCGGATATGAAAGCTCAGTTCCTGCGTTCTGTTGGATTTATGTAAGCTTTATAATTCAACCTTCAACAACAGGAACCCCTTTTTCTTGCTGAATGAAGGGATGATCATTTCGGTAGCTGAGACCTGCTTACCTATTTTTGGAATAAAATAACCATCAAATTCACTACCTTTAACAAGGATGTCAGAGCTTATATGCCCATTGGGCTTTACTTTATCAACCACAAGGTTCCACTCGTTTCTTTCAATTTCGTTATAAAGGAATACCAGTTGATCAAGGTGTGTCCCGGCAAGAAAAGATGAGTAATATCCATCATCGTTCATGGTAACCTGGTCTTTCCTGATAACCCGGTACCAATCAATTTCCGGGGTTTTGGAAATGGAATAAACGACCATGTCGCTAAACCGGTAGTAATACTTGACATAGCTGTGGTTGATATTATAATAATCAGTATAAACTTCCTTTTCAATATCGAAGTACTCGGTTAATAAAACGATACCCCCATCACTCCGGAAAACAATGTCGCGGGGATAGTAGTCTTTGATATAGCGATAGGTTTTTGATTTACCCATGATCTGCGCTATCATTTCAGGGGAAAACAACAGATAGCCAAAATGGGCCGTATTTTTCTCCGGGTTAATTCGGGCAATGGCCAACCCGGTGGATTCGTATTTTTTAGGTTGAGAAATAAAGCCCGAAATAACAAATTCATTATCGAGTGGATTGAATTTAAAAACGTAAGAATTGAAACGGATGGTGTCGTTAAACAGATCAGTACTTCTTTTATTATCATTCTCCAGGTTATAAAAAACCAAAGAAAAGAAAGGGTTCTTTTTATGTTCACGATTAAATTCCGTACTCAGGACAAGAGATACATAGTTGCCTGAAAGATAGGCGTCTTCAATACCCTCATTTTTTTCAGGAAATACGGCAAATGATTTATCGTACAAGATTTCCAGCTTGTCGTCCATGACCCTGGCCGATAACCTGACCAGGTTGTTTTCAATTTCTGTCGGAAACAAAACAAGGATATTTTTATTGTAGTCATCTTTGGAAATGGTAAACAACCTCGAAGAAGCACTTTTCATTTTTGTCGAAGCAATAAACCTTTCTTTCCTGATCAGTGAAACATTTTCATTCAATACATCACAATAGAGTTTGTAAGTTTTTTCTTTTTTGTCATAAGAAGAATAAAAGATGAATACATGGCCATCAACCAGCATTATTTTATCAATATTTATCTTGTTTTCGATCCGGAAATCGTAATGCCCGGCCAGCTTCATGTTGGTATTGTATTTTTCAATAATAAAACTTTGTTTTCTCTTTTTATCAAAGCGTGTGATGTAATAATTCCTATTGTATCCGCCTAATATGTCAGTATAGACTAATCTTCCTTTTACCTTCTGTGCCACAGACCATTTTACTGTTTGTGCTTGCGGGGCAAAGACAAAAAGCATGACCGTTGACAGGGTGAGGAAGAAAGTTTTCAATACTGGTTTATTTAGGTTCATGTGGGGCATTTGTTTAACAAAAATCATTCTTCTTGTTCGTAACAAAGTTCACCACGGATAAAAGTTTTAAGAACCACAGCCCGGAAACTCTTGTGAATGTCTTCCTGAATGATATCTGTATCGAGGACTACAAAATCAGCAGACTTGTCTCTTTCAATGCTACCGGAAACACTTTCCCAAAATCCGGCTTTGGCTGCCCAGATTGTCATAGCACGCAGGGCCTGTTGTTTTGAAAGTGCATTTTCAACCTGGAATCCTTCCGGGGGATAGTGGTCCTGGTCCTGCCGGGCAACGGCAGCGTAATAGCCAAACAGCGGGTTGATACTTTCGACAGGGAAATCACTGCCTGCGGGCAACCAGCCATTTTGTTCGAGCAGGTTGCGGTAAGCATAACCGTTTTTTACCCTTTCATCTCCCAATCTCTGGCCGGCCCAATACATATCGGATGTTGCATGGGTGGGTTGCACAGAAGGGATAATGTTATATTTACCGAACAAGTTAACATCGGCAGGGTCAACAACCTGAGCATGTTCAATGCGCCAGCGTTTATCATTCCCGGGTTGCAGAAAATTGCTATAAATATTCAGGATCTGCCTGTTGGCCGAATCTCCGATACAATGCGTACAAACCTGGTAATTATTGTCCAGTGCTATTTGGCAATAGCTGTTGAAATAATCGTTTGATTCAAGGATATAACCGGTGTTCTCCGGCTGGTCGGAATAGGGTTGGATTAAAGCAGCTCCACGCGAGCCCAGTGCTCCGTCAGCATAAAGTTTTAATGCCCCAATATTCAAATGGCCGGTACGAATAACGCCCTGGGTTTTCATGAATTCGATATTGGCGCTATCGGGGGAGAGCATAACAAAAATCCTGATTTTTAATTCACCATTTTTATCCATTTCTATCAATTGCTCCACCACTTCGGAGCCAAGACCTGCATCATGAACCATAGTCAGACCAACAGCCAGGCAGTTTTGCTGAGCTGTCAGGATAGCCTGCCGGATCTGCTTTTTCGATGGAGCGGGAATGGCCGCTTTGGCCAGGTCGGCAGCTTTGTCGATGAGGACACCTGTAAACTCCCCGTTTTTAAAGACCATGTAATTGTGGTAAGCTATCGTATCAATCGCTGCTTTTTCAAATGCTATGTCATTGACCAGCACGGCATGACCATCAATGCGGTAGAGGATGACAGGCCTATTGGGAAATAGTTTGTTAAGTTCATCATTGTTGGGAAATACTTTTTCCTCCCAGTCATTCTGGTCCCAGCCCCGGCCAATGATCCAACCTGTTTCGGATGACCTGGCATAATCGGATAAAAGGGAAAGTATTTCATTAAAAGATGTTGTCCCCTTGAGTTGTGCATAATTGCTAAACAGGCCATATCCGTAATAATGGCAATGGGCATCAATGAAGCCGGGATAAACATATTTTCCATCTAAATCCAGTGTGCTTGTTGCTTTGTATTTGGACTCAAGCGCTTTTGTTGTACCTGTTTCAACAATCTTTCCATCTTTAACAGCCATCGCTTCAGCCACCGTGAAACCGGAATCTACGGTATAAATAACCGCATTTGTAACCAGCAGGTCAACAGTTGGCATTTGTTTGCAATTTGTCAGGACAAGCAAGGCCAGAGCCCAGGTCATATACCTTAATTTCTTCATACGGTATCATAATTTAAACTTCGAAATTAAGTCATTCCACGGGTTTGTACCATGAAAAGTAAAAACCTGGAAATCCAACCGGCCTGCAGCAAGGATGTTTTCTTTGCTATCGTCAACAAAGAGGGTTTCACTGGCTTTAAGGCCTGCATCATCCAGGATGTATTCAAATATTGATGGGTCGGGTTTTCGTAAGCCCAATTGATAAGAATAGTATTCTTTTATAAAAAAGGTGTAAAAATCTGCTGATGCCGGGTTTGCCTTTATTTCTTTTGAGAATTTCCTGAAATGAATGTCATTGGTATTGCTGAGCATGTAGAGGTTGTATTTTTCTGAAAGCAGTTTTAAATGGGCCATGGTTTCAGGATAAAGTCCCGTCAGAATGGAATTAAAAGCAAATAGAATCTCATTGTCAGTGGGTTTGGGAATGCGGGTTGAAAAGTTCCTGAACAAGCGGATGATATCATTTTTACCCAGTTCCCCGGTTTCAATCAGGTCGAATATTTCATCCTGTCCATGTTGCCAGGGACGGGTTTCAATACCCAGTTTGCGGAAATTATCGGTGGCTGTTTTTACATTGATTTGGTATAATACGCCACCAAAGTCGAACAGGATATTTTTAATAGGGGCCAAGGGAAAAATTTCTTCAAAAATCGAAAAAAATGGACACAAGACAATGTTAAAACAAGGATAGCAGGCGATTTTTCTGAAAAGATTTTATATTTGCACTCCTTTTTGGGCCCGTAGCTCAGACGGTTAGAGCAGTTGACTCATAATCAATTGGTCGGGGGTTCAAGTCCCTCCGGGCCCACAAAATTTCCCCGGTTACAATATCAACCGTATCAAAAACAAAAGAAGATGACCAGGTACCTGTTTGCAGGACAGATGTCATCTCAATAAAAGAAACAATTAATTGTACTTGATCAGTTTGATAATTTTTGTTGAAATAAAACCTCCTTTCACCATCATTTCAGAATCATCAAGCCAGATAGCATCAAAGCTTAATCCCTCTTTGGCCAGTTTACAGGATTTTTCATAAAGCTTGTTCATGAAATTATCAATGTCATCTTTGCCCATTTTAAGCTGGCCAAGATTTGTAAAATTAGAAACTTCAACTTCTTTTACAATTGTAAATGCTGACTTTGGAGTTGTTAAAAGAAAAATGTCTTTCGATCCACATTTCCTTTTCAAATAGCCTTTGGTAGGTACGGTACAATTTCTATTGACATTACTGTTTTTATTGTCGAAATTGATTAACTCCATTTTTGTAGGACTGTATACAATGACGGCCTCAAAAGCTTCCTGCTTGCCTTTTTCCACTTTTTTCGATACATCATCCAGTGCGATTACAACTTTCCTGATTCCTGTGGGGTCAGCACCTACAAGGGCAACATTCTTTTTTGAATTTTTGAAACCGGTTTTTCCAACAACTTTGTAAGTCTCAGTTGGGGTGCTTTTGATAAATACC
The DNA here is from genome assembly GCA_964625265.1 of uncultured Sphingobacteriales bacterium. Lineage (GTDB taxonomy): Bacteria > Bacteroidota > Bacteroidia > CAILMK01 > JAAYUY01 > CAYNBC01. The sequence goes on from CAZVAY010000002.1 coordinate 5,284, forward strand.
AAACTGTTTTTATAGGATGAATAAACTGATCCATTTTGTGAGAAACCCATTGCAGGTATTAAAAATGTCAGAGCCAAAACAAGTAAATTTTTCATATGTGGTTGTCTTTAATGATTTAAAAATTGGGTTAAAGGTAATAAAAAGCTACTTTCAGAATATACGCTATTTACTGTATATTGTAAATAATGAAAACCCTAATCGCAATTATTGCCCGGGAATAAAGTATAAAATGCACATGTACTCTGAAAAGAGGTAATTAATTTGGAATTGCAGGTTATTGCGTTGTATATTATCACATTCTTTTTTGCGCAAGGATAACCTTAGAAAATGGATAATACGAAGTTGAGTGTTCAGAACCAATTAAAGCTTTTTAAAGCACATATAAATAAACTTGAAAATCAAAAAACCAGAAAAACTATTGCTGCTTTTAGTATGCAGAGTATATGGAAAGTAGTTCCGGGTTCTTTTGTTGTATTAACGCGTTACAACAATGATGGAACAACCACCGAAGTAGCTGGATTTGCAGGTGAGGAAAGTGATGAAAAAGTATTTGGCAAATTCTTCGAAAAGCACCTCAAAGGAAAGCAATTGAAATTAATTTTAAAGCCTCAGGAACAAAAACAGGTTTCATTAAATAAACTGCCGGTAAATTTTCACATCCTGACTGGAAAACAAGTAAGTGAAGAAGAGTGCCTGAAAGTGGAAAAAAAACTAAAATTCAAAGTTTGTTATGTCAGCCAGTTAGGCGTTGAGAAAAAACTATTTGGCAGTGTCCTGATTTTTATAAAAGAGGAAAGCCTGCCGGTTAGTCCAACCATAGTTGAGTTATATACCACCCTCATGTCTTTTGCATTGTCGCGTAAAGCCATAGAAGAAAGTTTTTATGAAAATGAAAAGAAACTCCAGGCGATCATTGAAGACCAGACAGAGTTTATTATCAGGTGGAATGCTGACGGAACCATCAATTTTGTTAATGAAAGTTGCTCGAAACACCTGGGGCTTTCAAAGGAGGATATCCTGGGATCGAATTTTTATTCATTTATCAATCCGGGGGATGTAGACAGGGTTACAGCAAAGATCAATGCATTATCCAAGGATCATTCGGTGGCTACGGATATTCACAGGGTACAGAGAAAAGACGGATCCTGGGCCTGGCACGAATGGACAGACAGAGCTATCCTGAATAATAATAATGAAATCGTTGAATACCAGTCGGTAGGCCATGATATTACCAAGCTGATGAATATTTCGGAGGAACTTAAGAAAAGCGAAACAAAATATCGTTCTTCCAATGAGATATTAACCAATATTTTGGATGCCATTCCTGTACGGGTATTCTGGAAAGATAAAGACTCCAGGTACATGGGCAGCAACCGGCTCTTTGCAGAAGATGCCGGCATGGAATCACCCCGTGAATTAATAGGCAAAACAGATTATGACCTATCATGGAATGACATAGCCGGGCAACACATTATAAATGATAAATGGGTTTTAAATACGGGGCTGTCAAAACTTAATTATCATGAACAACTGGAAACACAATCAAAAGGAAATCGCAGCATAAGAAAAAGTTTGGTACCGTTACGAAATGACCAAGGTTTTTATGGCGTTTTAGGTGTTTATGATGATATTACCCGTCAGCGGGAAATGGATGAGGCTTTCAGGTTGCAAAATCTGATAAACGAATTGAGGGCTAACATCTGGAAACTTGCCACAAAAGACAATATCGAAAGTATTGAATGGCTGGTAAACGAAGTCGTTCATATTACAGGTAAAACACTGGAAGTTGACCGGATGTCATATTTGCAAATGAATAAGAATCGTACTTCATACAAGGTTGTTCACCAGTATTTTGATGCCGCGTGCAGTGATACCATGAAAGCTTCTCTGAGTGCCAGTGTTATATCAGCCATGCCCGAAGGGGATTTTATTGAATTACCTGAAATGTTTAATGCCATAACGGATGACCGAATTTTAAACAGCAAGTCATTCAGTAAAACAAAAAATGAGTTTAATAAACAAAACCTGAAAAACTACCTTGTGCTGAGAATGGGGCATAAGAAAACTGCTGAAAAACTACTATCCCTTTCAAGGTGCAAAAACCCGAAACCATGGACTAAGGCTGAAAAGAACCTCCTGAAAGAAATTGCAGAATTAATTAACCTGAAGGAATCACAGATCAGGGCAAGGGAAGAGGTGTCCAGGAGCGAAAAAAAATATAAGGATATTTATAACAATATCCTGGATGGTATTTGTATCCTTGACAGGGATTTTTGTTTTACGGATGTTAACCCCGGTTTTGAAAAAATTTCAGGTTATAGTCTTGAAGAACTTAAAGAAAAACATGCAGTTGACCTTGTTGTAGATGAGGACAAGAAAAAAACAAGGGAGTATTTCAGGGAGGTTGTAAAGAAAGGGGATTTTAAACATTTTGAAGTAAAAATAACAACCAGTGAAGGAGAAATACGGCAGCTTGAGATAAATACTACAGCCATAAAAGACAGGGATGGTTTATTCATAGGAACAAGGCATATTATCAGGGATGTAACATATCGGATGCGAAAAAACCGGCTGATTAACGATATCCAGGAAGGCGTTTCAGCCAATTACGGGGAAACATTCCTTGAAAGGATCACTTTTTATCTGTGGAAGGTTCTGGAAGCCGATTTTGTTTTTGTTGCAGAACCGGAAGAGAAAGGTTCTCTCAAGATCAATACACTTGCCGTTTGTCAGGACGGTAAGGCAGTTGAAAACTTCTCGTATATCCTTGACGGAACTCCCTGTGAGTCCATTATTAAAAAACAGGAATATGTTTACTTTTCAAAAGTCAGGGATCGCTTTCCTGCTGTTGAGTTGTTGAGTCAGATGAAAGCAAGTGATTTTATTGGAATCCCCCTTTTTGATTCAGGGAATAATGTAATGGGCATTTTGGCAGGTGTATATAAAAAACCAATTAAAGATCCGGAGTTGCTCAAATATGTGATGAAAATTTTTGCCACGAGGATTGGGGCAGAGATAGAACGAATGCACAAAGAAAAGGTAATAGTTGACGCACGCAAGAAAGCGGAGCAATCGGATAAACTCAAATCAGCCTTCCTGGCCAACATGAGCCACGAAATCAGGACCCCCATGAACGCCATTGTAGGGTTCTCTGAATTGCTGGCTGAACCGGATATGACAGAGGAGGAAAAACAGAATTTTATCAACATTATTCGGAGCAACAGCAGCAAGCTTTTAAACCTGATAACGGATATTATTGATATTGCAAAAATTGAAGCCGGGGAAATTTCGATTGAAAAAAATAACTTTTCCGTCAATGATTTAATAAAAGAAATAAAGGATATTTTTGAGAGGGAAAAGAATAATCTGGGGAAAGAACATATTGAAGTCAGGTGCAATATCCCGGCAAACGCGGATGTTCTGCTTAACTCTGACCAATTCAGGGTCAACCAGATACTGACCAACCTGGTAGGTAACGCCCTTAAATTCACATACAAAGGTTCTGTGGAAATCGGGTATACAATTGAAGATGAACAAAAGGAGATACACTTTTATGTAAAAGATACAGGAAAAGGAATTGGGAAATCAGATCAGGAAAAGATTTTCGAACGGTTTATGCAACTGGACAACACCAGGGAAAAAACAGCAGGTACAGGACTTGGGCTTTCCATTTCTATAAACCTGGCTAAATTGCTCGGGGGTAAAATGAAACTGGATAGTCAACCCGGCATTGGCTCCACTTTTACCCTGATGTTGCCTCTGGATGTCCTGGAAAACCAATTTAAGCAAGCAGATAAAACAGTTGCTGTCCGGGACAAGAAATTATTAAAGAAGAAAAATATCCTGATTGCAGAGGATGAATTATCCAATTTTGAGTTACTTAAAATTATACTTGAGAAAAAAGGTTTGAACGTTCAACATGCGTACAATGGCAAGGAAGCCTTTGAGATGCTGAATTCGGGGCAGTATGACCTGCTTCTTTGTGACCTGAAGATGCCGGTAATGGATGGATATGAAACGCTTGAACACATAAAAAAATCAGGCCTGAAAATACCGGTAGTTGCCCTTACTGCCTATGCCATGAGCGAGGAAATAGACAAAGCCAATAAGGCTGGTTTTCATGATTACGTGACAAAGCCTATCAGACAGCAGCAGATATTGGATGTAATCACAAAATATCTCTAACTTTACCGCTTAAACAATTTATACATATAATTAGCCGGTTATGAAATATGGTTATATCCTATTGTCATTGATCCTGGTAATAATTACCGGATGTTGTAAAAAACATACTCCTCAACATGACAGTAAAGCCCAGGTTATTGCATCGGAAACTCCCGACTCCATCCTTATGTTAATGGCAGGAGGGGTAAACAGCTTTGGCCTGGATGTTTTTAATAATCTGGACTTATCAAAGCCCAACCTGATTTTTTCCCCTGCAAGCGTTTATACTTCCCTTGCGATGGTTTATGCCGGGGCGCAAAACCTAACCTTGCAGCAAATGTCGGATGTATTGAATACGGGCAACAATCCTGATTATTTTGCAGGCATGAAAGCCCTTCAGGCACGTATTAAATCAGAAGGACCTGTTATTTCAACACTTTCAAATTCCCTTTGGATACAGGACAAATACCCTTTTTCAGACGACTATTTTCTGTTGGTTAAAAATTATTTTGCTAAAGAATCGCTGCACCATACTGATTTTATAAACCGGTCGGAGCAGGCAAGGAAAGAGATTAACAATTGGGCTTTTGAAAAAACCAATAAAAAGATCAACGGGCTGATAAAAGAGGGAGCCATCGGATCAGCAACAAAACTTGTACTGGTTAACGCCCTTTATTTTTCAGGTGGCTGGGCTGATGAATTTGAGGCCAAACACAATAACAAAGATATTTTTACCAACGAAGACGGGTCGGAAGTCGAAACAGACTTTATGAACAGGAAAAATGCATCTTTGCTTTATATGGACAATGAAGTATTCAGCATGTGCGAAATTCCTTACCAGGGGGCAGATTACTCATTCGTAATAATTCTTCCATCGACAGATGCTGATCTTATAGAAATATTACATCTGCTGGACGGGCAATTGCTGATCCATGCCTGGAACTACGCACGTTATTCCTTGTTGAATTTGTCGATACCCAAATTTTCTGTCCAAAGTAGTTTTGAACTTTCAGCGCCCCTGGTACAGGCAGGGATGAAGGAAGCTTTTAGCGATCAGGCTGATTTCAGTGAGATGACAGGAGAAAAGGATTTAAAAATTGGTAAGGTGGTTCACGGTTGTTTCATTGAAATTGATGAAAAAGGCACGGAAGCAGCAGCAGCCACGGCTGTATTAATGCGCGAAACTTCAGCCTTCAGGCCAGAAAAGCCAATAGATTTCATTGTAAACCGTCCTTTTCTTTTTTTCCTAAAAGAAAACAGCACCCAAACAATCCTGTTTATGGGCAAAGTGGGAAAAATCAAATGACATGAAAATTTTGTTTATCCAAACCGGAGGGACCATCGATAAGGATTATCCAGCCAGGCAAAAGGGATATGCCTTTCAGATTACCGAACCTGCTGTGGCACGGATACTAAAAATCCTTGATCCGTCTTTTGAGTACGAAATAATTCCCCTCTTAAAAAAAGACAGCCTTGACATGAGTAGTAAAGACAGGCAGTTGATTAAAGATGTTTGCATAGAAGCTAAGACAGATAAGGTCATCATAACGCATGGTACGGACACCATGATTGAAACAGCCCGTTATTTATCCTCTATCAAGACAAAAGTGATTGTTCTGACAGGCTCCATGTTGCCGGCCAGGTTTATGGATTCGGATGCACCCATTAATGTAGGAACAGCCATTGGGGCAGTTCAACACCTTGGCCCCGGGATTTATATAGCTATGCATGGATGGGTTTTACCTTTTGGTCAGGTAACCCGGCATACCGAAACAGGCCAGTTCATTCCAAAAAATTTGACCTCATGCTGAGAGTCACCTGGTTTAAACATATATTGAAATTCAGGCAGCCTGCCCAAACCTCAAGAAATACCCTGCTGGAGAAACCAGGCTGGTTATTGGCTATTTCGGATAGCTCAAAAAAAATAACCGGTTGGGGCGAATGTTCCATTATTCCCGGATTAAGCCCGGATAATCCGGAGAAAATTGAGCCCAAACTGGATGAAATTGTCAATAAGATCCAAAAGCAACAGACGCTTAAAATAAATATTGACCCGGATGAATTTCCGGCTGTCAGGTTTGGACTCGAAACAGCCATTATAGATTTTCAAAATGGTGGCATAAAAAAGATTTTTGGTAACGATTTTTTTCATGGCACAATGAAAATCCCTATCAATGGCCTGGTTTGGATGGGTGATTTTGATTTTATGAAAAAACAGGTTAAGGATAAACTGTATGCCGGTTTCGATTGTATCAAAATGAAAATTGGTGCATTTGATTTTGAGGATGAGTACCGGTTTTTAAAGAATATCAGGAAGGAGTTTGGCGCAGCCATTAAAGAACTCAGGTTGGATGCCAATGGAGCTTTTACTCCGGACAATGCCCTGGAAAGGTTAAAGCGGCTTTCAGAACTGGGTATTCATTCGATAGAACAGCCCATTCTGGCAGGGCAGTGGGAAGCGATGGCTGAAATATGCAATAATTCCCCGGTTCCTGTTGCGCTGGATGAAGAGTTGATTGGCCTGAATAACAGGGACGAACAACTGCAAATGCTTGAGATGATCCGTCCGGATTATATTGTTTTAAAACCTTCGTTGACAGGAGGGTTGGCTTCCTCAGACAACTGGATCCGAATGGCAGAAAAAATCGGAATTGGCTGGTGGGCTACTTCTGCATTGGAATCCAATATCGGCCTGAATGCCATCGCACAGTGGGTGGCACAGTACAGGCCTGCTCTACCACAAGGCTTGGGTACGGGTTCCCTGTACCAGAATAATTTTAATTCCCCGCTTGCAGTTTCGGATGGTTGTATCCGTTATAATCCTTCGGTAAAATGGCAGGAATTCGGGTGATTTAACCCGGAATTTGAAGATGAATTTAAAAATTCACAGTCAGGTTTACATTGAACCTGCGCCTGGTGAGATAGTTGGGTACCCCCCAGTAATTGTTGTTCACGTCTTTGACCCAGAAATAAGAGATCACATTACGAACACCAAACATATTAAAAATTTCAGCGCTGCCCCATACGGAATTAACGTGTTTCAGGATACGCCATGAAGGCCCGGTATTTTTTTCAGCCGAATACAACAACCTCGAAAAACCGACATCCACTCTTTTGTAGGAGCGCATCCTGAACCGATTTCGGAGGGTTTCAAACTGCGGAGGCCCAAATGGGATAGGGGTGCCGAATACAAAGTTGAGGTTAACTTTTGAATTCGGGTTTTTGGGTAAGAAATCCTGGAAAAATATAGCAACCCTGAGCCTTTGGTCAGTAGGGCGGGGAAGGAACCCCCTCGGTTCGGTCAGGTACAGGCCGGCAGTGCTGTCATAAATCCGCAATCCGTTATCATCACGAACATACTGATAATCATTGTCAACATTTTCGCGGGTTTGCATGAGTGAAATATTCGCCCACGAGGGCAGGCCTTTGACAAATTCACCATAGATCTGCATATCGAGGCCCATTGCATAACCTACAGCGTTGTTGGTGGCGTAATAGCGGATGCGCACATCATCAAAATCGTAGGGTATGATATCATCCAGGTATTTAAAATAGGCTTCGCTGGTCCATTTAAACAAACGCCCCCACATTTTAAAATAAACATCGGCCCCGGCCAGCAGGTGATAGGATTTCTGAGAAACAATATTGGGGTTGAGGATCCCTTCCCTGTCACGTAACTCGCGGTAGAAAGGTGGCTGGTAATACATACCGGCAGCGAATTTTAACTGAACCTTTTTATGGTAAACCGTATCATCCGGATGCTGGGTCAGGTTGCGCAGGATGTTTTTCCGTGTTGGCTCAAAAACAAACTGGATGCGCGGTGTGATAATAAACTCGTTGTTGTATGTCCAGTAGTTGCTCCTGATACCGGTTGTCAGAAAAGCCCTTGCCGTATCGTTGAGCAGAAATGTATTTTGGAGGTAACCCGAATAGCGGAAAGTGAACAGTTCGGTCCGGGTACTGACAAAATCATTGACTGTCAGTGCTTCTGAATTAAGAGGAATAATATATCCTGCGGAATCGATCAGGCTCCATTCGCGTAGTTTATCCCGGATATTTTCTGATTGGGCTTTAACACCCCAAACAAGGTCGGAATGGTCGAATTTCTTTTCGCCCGAATGACTGACGTTGATAATAGTTGCATTGAGGGTGTTCCTGGCATGGTTTAGAAAAGTGCCGATACCGAGGTTAACTTTTGTGCTGTCAAAACTTTCCGAGCCCGGGTCTTTATCCACCTGGTCGAGCCAGTACTGGCCCATGATATCGAAATATTCACCTTCGTGGGTAACATAAGCCGAAGCCTGTGCTTTCAGTACCAGGTCGTTTTCATCTTTGAAAGTTACCGTCAATGCGTTGAGGATGTTTTCGTATTGGGTCAGTTCCTGGCCGTCAAAGTACACCTTAAACCTAAGCACCAGGTCATGAGTGCCGTAGTCGGTGGTTTGGGTTTCCGGTATCAGGTTATACTTGTTCTGGCCATAATACGAAAACCAGCTTAAGGTGACCTTGTCATCAAGGTCGTAGCTGAGTAACGATTGAAAATCGGTGAATTTGGTTTTATATTCACCTTCCACATCGAGGGAATTCAGGAAATAGGAATTCGACCATTGCCGAAAGCCCATCAGGTACTTGAAACGGTAGCCCTCTGATGCTCCTTCCAGATGGGCTGACCTGCCCAGTAAGTTAAGAGAGGCGCTTCCGGCAAATTTTTTAGGGGTCTTATAGGTGATGTCCAGTACCGATGACATTTTATCTCCGTATTTGGCTTCAAAGCCCCCGGCTGAAAATTTAATTCCATCTACCAGGTTGGAGTTTATAATAGGTAATCCTTCCTGCTGGCCGGAACGGATAATAAAAGGCCGGTAAATTTCAATGCCGTTGATATAAACAAGGTTTTCATCATAATTACCTCCACGGACCGTATAGCCGGAACTAAGCTCTGTGTTGGATGAAACTCCCGGTAATGATTTAATGATGGTGATTACCTTCTCGCCTGTTGTAGGCAGCACTTCCAAAACACGTGTATCCACTTTTTCCATAGGTATGCGTTCCGGTTTGGTAAATGGCCTGGTTCCCTTTATGGTGGTTGTAGAAAGACGTACATTGACAGTCAGCAAAACATTAAGCTTAAAGTTACTTCCTGGTTCGAGCAACGGAATATTGTATTTTTTTACGGAGTTCTGGTAAGAGAAAAACAATGTCACATTCATATCAGGCGGAACCATAATGCTGTAATGTCCTCCGGCATCTGACATGGTTCCCCTGTATCCGGGCTTCGACCAGATATTAACCCCTTCGAGCAGGTTCCCTTCCTGGTCTGTGACAAAACCGGATACCACCGGTTTATTTTGAGCCGGTGCAGGTTGAAGTGGCAGTATCCATAGCATGATACACCCCATGAAAAACCGCATGTAGATGGGTACCGGAATATGGAATTTCTCAAACACCTGCTTTGAACGTAATGGGTTAATGGTTATTGTGGGTTGAGTTCATTAAAAAGCAAATTTACAAAAGAGTATTCAACATAACTTGTTTCGGATACCTGACAATGCATTTCCTATTCTTCATCGCGCTGATAGCTTCATGCTGAAGTCCCGGGTATTCCAATGTCCGGCTTTCCTGAAGGATAAATGTTCATTATTTTTGAAACCGTAAAGATTGTGGAAAAACTTAAAGGAATCATAACGAAATCAACAGGAAGCTGGTACACGGTACTTGCCGATGATGGTAAAAGGTACAAATGCCGCCTAAAAGGCAGGCTACGGCTCGAAGGTTCAAAATCGACAAACCCTGTTACCATTGGCGATCATGTGACGTTTCATTTTGATCCCATTCTAAACTATTCCGTTATTGACAGGGTGTCGGAACGCAGGAATTTCCTGGTTAGGAAATCGGCCAACCTCTCAAAGCAAACACATGTTATTGCCGCTAATATTGACCATTCACTTCTACTGGCCAGCTTACGAGAGCCTCGTATCTCCTCAGCTTTTATCGACAGGTTCCTGGTGATATCATCGGCCTATGAAATAGAACCTGTCATTGTTTTCACCAAAATAGATTTATACGGGGAAAAAGAAATTAAGCTGCTTGATTGGTACAGGGAACTATACCACAGCCTTGGCTATACAGTATTTGAAACTGCGGCCATGCAAAACACCGGAATAGAGAATCTGAAAAAATTCATTACCGGAAATACCTGCTTGTTGATAGGCCAGTCGGGAGTTGGGAAAAGTACGCTGCTAAATACCATAAACCCTGAACTAAAATTAAAAACCAAACCCATATCACGATACACCGGAAAAGGCCAGCATGCCACTACATTTTATGATATGCACCAGTTAGGGACAGATACTTTTATCATTGACTCACCCGGGATCAGGGAACTCGGCCTGGTGGATTTTGAGGCATGGGAAATAGGATTGTTTTTTCCTGAAATTAAAGAGAAGGCTGCTCATTGTAAATTTAATACCTGCCTGCATATCAATGAACCCGGTTGTGGTATACAGTCCGCAGTGGAACAAGGTAGCATAACCGAAGAACGGTATATCAACTATCTCAAGATCCTGAATGATTTTGAAACCAGATAGGGATTATTTCACCGGCTGGATTAACCGGGTCATCCATTTGGAAGTATCCGGTTCCATACCGGGATCAGTGAGATAAACCTCATAGGCCGGGCCGTTCATTTCAAGCTTGTTACTTAAAACATAGTTCATGAGTGCATCCCATGATGTTCCGATTGTATTGTAGTTGCCATAATGAATGAGGGTAGCGGCTTTTCCGGCAGGGAGCTCAAGGATGTTTAAACCTTCAGTAGGTTCCAGTTCCGTTTCGAGGGATACAGGCATTGCAGCTTCTACAACAAATGTATCCATAGCTTTTGTCCAACTGTGATAAAAAGCAGCCGGCATACCGGTTGGCTGGATTTGGTTCATACCTAAAAATTCCCCGATCTTACCATAGGCCATTCCGAAAAAGTCATGCATTTCAGTTGAGGCAACCCTATCTTTTACAGTAACAAACTTTTGTTCAGGGAATTCTTTTATCTCAACAGGTATTTCAGGAACAACAGGAATTGATTCAGCAATATCCTTCATGTTGTTCAGTCCCCTTTCAAAATACTCATCCATGGTTTTTTTGCCGGAAAGTGCAAAATAGTATTTGGCCATAGGGTTTAATCCCAGGTCGAGATTAAAAGACCATTTAACCCCAGTACCTTCCTCCGTTTCGGTAAAGCTCCATAAATTTTCATGTTCTTCGGTAGAGGGTAATAATGTTAGAGCCATTACAATGCTCTCATTGGGCACCAATTCTTTGATTTCCATTGAGCCGTTTCCCTCATTATCGCTGGTCCACGACATTATTGCCCCGACACCTTTTTCAGAGCCTTCAAGTTTTATCACCATGGAGGAATCTTTTTCATTCCATGGATCCCATTTACTCCAGTTTTGAAAATTATTGACCTGTTCAAAAACAACTGAAACTGGTGCTTTAACCGTAACTTCTGCCTCTATACTGATTTTGGAAGGAAGAAAAAGAGAAACAACAAATAATACGACTGCTAAAATCAATATGATCAGACCGATCCATTTTAATGCTTTCATCTTTATTAGTTTTATTGGTTCAACGCTATTACAATAATACAATAATTTTTGTAATCAAAGATTGCCTGAGGCCTACCGGATCAGTGAGATATATCCTTTAAAGACCAGAAGCTGGTCATCAAAATCCCTGACCCGGGCCACATATACATAGGTGTCCATAGGCTGGGGCTGTCCATTGTAAGTGCCGTCCCATTCGTCATTGGCGTTGGTGGTTTCAAAAACCACTTCACCCCAGCGATTGAAAATCTGGAAAGATACCAGTTCTTTGAAATGTTTACCCAGCCCCTGTACTTTAACGGTATTGTTGGTTGATTCTCCGGGAGTGAATGCACCGGGAAGATTAACAGTTATGGGCAGGGGAATGATCTCGATGTCCCGGTAAAAAGTATCGAGGCAGCCTTCATCGTTTGCCACGACCAGGTAGGTGGTAAAGGTGCCTGATGTGTCGAAAAAGTGTGTTACATCTTGTCCGGTAGTGTCGCTGCCGTCACCAAAATACCAATGCCAGTTTGTGGTATTAGATGAGCTGTAATTATTAAAAATCACATTCAGCGGTACGTAATCGGAAGAGTCACTAACACTGAACCCGGCAATGGATTGGGAAACCCAAACGGTATCTTCTTCAAATTTTCTGCAGAAACCACTCGAGTCAATATAAATAATCCGAGGATAAAACAACCCTTGTTTCAGGTAGGCATGCCATACCGTATCGGCCACAAGGGATGTAACCGATCCATCGCCAAAGTCCCAGTCCAGGTTCTGTACGTTTTGATTTTCCGTCAGGTAGAAGTAAATCTCTTCACCATAGCAGAGGGTGTCTTTCTCGGGCAGGAAATCGGCCATGGGCCCAAAAATACGGACATATTGTTTCTTAACTATTGTATCAATACAGCCAAAGCTGGTTTTTACCACAAGCATTACATCATAAGTTCCGGGCTGGTTATAGTTGTGAATAGGATTTTGAAATGTAGAAGTGGAATTTTGGTCATCGAAATCCCAAAACCAGGAGACCACGGGATGTTTGATATTGGTTGTATCAAAGAAATGCACCAGGAAGGGATAGCAAACCCCCAGCGTTGTATCGGCTTTAAAGGCAGCTACAGGGATGGCTTGTACGTGGGCGAATTTATTTATAGCAAGGGTGTCGCTACAACCGTTGGAATCAATGGCCACCAGGGTTACCCGGTATTCGCCTGCGTTTGTATACTGATGTTGCGGGGCATCAAGAACGGAAGTGTCCCCATCTCCGAATTCCCAACGATACGAGAGGCCGGAGCCTTTTGACAGGTTGATAAACCGTATGACCTCACCGGAACAAAGGTTACGGTTTTCCGAATCGAATCCGGCTTCGGGTTTTTGGATATCTGCAAAGGCAGCTTTTACAACAGAATCGGTGCAGCCGAGGACATCGGTTACGGCCAGGGCTACATCATATTTACCTATAAAGAAATAATTGTGTTGGGTATTTTGCCCTGAACCGCTTGTTCCATCACCAAAATACCAACGCCACGAAACAAGAGTCGTATCTGAAGTGGCGGATTCAAAAAACTGGTAAGGGACATTAACACAACCACCTGGTGAAACTCCCACATTGAAGTCGGCAGTGATGCCGTAAATCCTTGTTTTCAGACTGAATGTATCAGAACAGCCCTGTGCATCATTTACCACACGCCTGATTGTGTACCAGCCTCCGGCTGAATAACGGTGCGTGTTGTTGGATGAAAAACCGCTGCCGTCACCAAAGTCATACTGACCTCCGGGGCTGGCCTGGTTTAGCGTATCGGCTGTGGCTACAACAAAATCATTTGTACAGTAACGGGTATTATTTAACCTGAAATCAGCTTTAAGTTTAGTTACGCCTACTGATCCTTCGTTCACCCAGGTGCATCCTGTAGAATCGTTGAAGGCAATAGTTTTATAGTCGTACAGCCCTTGTTGGGCATAACTATGCCAGATTGTATCCGCTGTCAGGTTAGAGTCAACCTGGCTATCCCCATAGTAAATAGTCCAACGATGAACTCCCTTGGGAATATGCCTGAATAATACATCCAGTGGGTTGATGCAATTGAATTCAGGCATAATGATGGATACCGGTGGATAGATATAATGAAAACTATCAATTTTCAAAGTGTCCCTGCAACCATTGTATCCCACTACCAACTGCAGGTTCATCCAGCCTGTATCCACATGCACATGAAAAGTACTGTCGCCACTGCCACCTGCTTTATCGCCAAATGTCCATGTCCATTCATCATTGGGTTTTCCGGATGGATTGGTTGACAGGTCTTTAAAAATGACGGAATCGGAAGCGCAGGCTGTATCGGGGTCGACAACAAAATTAATCAAAGGGGTCATCCCGACCCGGATCTGCTGGGTTGTCGTACTGGTACAGCTGTCTTTGGTAACAATAGTCAAAGTGGCCAGATAAGTAGTATCCTTATAATAGGTGTGCGTATCGTTTTGGTTGGTAGAGTATGTGCTGTCACCAAAATCCCAGTACCAGGCAATAATGGAGTCGGGAGAAGTACTGATATCGGTAAACGTAACCTGTAACGGACTGCAACCTTCAAAAGTATCTACCTGTATTGCCGCTACAGGGAGAATAATAATAACATTGCTGTCCTGGCGGTAGGAGTTCACACACCCGGCACTTGTTTTAGCTATCAGGAGTGTATTGAATATACCCGGTGTCGTATAAGTTTTAACCGGGTTGCTGACATACGAGATGGTATTATCGCCAAAAACCCATTTCAGGCTATCGGCATTGGTGGACTTGTTTGTATAGGTGACAGTAAAGGGAAGCTTACAACTTATTTTGGGATTTGATTCGAAATCGGCAATCACTTGCTGGATATAGACATCCTTTTCCGTACTGTCTGCACAACCTGACTGGGTCGATACTTTAAGCTTAACTGTGTATTTGCCCGGGTTGTTATACATGTAGTAGGGCGAAGTGATTGTTCCGGTGTTGCCGTCACCAAACGACCACAGGGAAGTATTATAGCCTATTGACTGGTTTGAGAAATAGGCGAAAATACCAAAGCAAACCGTATCATTTACTTTAAAATCTGCTATTACTTCTGTCACCGTGATGTAATTATACCGGGAAAAGGAATCAACGCAGCCATTGCCATCCGTAGCGGTAAGTGATACTGAAAATGTTCCTGTTTTATTATAGGTATGAACCGGGTTGATTGATTGTGAGGTGCTGCCATCACCAAATTGCCATTTGTAGGATAATGGGGATTTTCCGGTTGAGTTATTGGTAAAACTGGCCTGGGCTGGAATTTTACAAAAGGATGTTACTGCTGCATCAAAACGGGGAACCGGCAGGTCGTTGACCTGAATAAAACCGGATTTTAGTTTTGATGACGAGCAGCCATTGGCATCAACAACCTGTAATGATACGGAATAGGTTCCGGCAGCCGTGTAGGTGTACGAAGGGTTCTTTAATCCCGAGGATGCCCCATTGCCAAAATCCCACAACCACTTGGAAAGGGTCGTATCCCCTTTGCTACTGGTATCTTTAAAGACAGCTGTAAATGGCCTGCAGCCTGTGGTGTTGACTACTTCGAAATCTGCTACCGGGTTTTTAAAAACGGTGATATAGCCGGTTTTGGTCATTGTGTTTGAATTGGTTCCGTCTGAAACCGTCAGGGTAACAGAGTATGTTCCCGGTACCGTGTACGAAGCTTTTGGATTCTGCTTGTTGGAAGTATTGCCATTTCCAAAATCCCAATTCCAGCTTGTGACCGTTCCGGTTGATTGGTCGGTAAACTCAACAACAATGGGGTTACAACCTGATGTTACATTGGAAGTGAAATTTGCTGAAGGCTGGGCAAACATAATCGCAGGTATCGAACTGAATAAGACAACCAGGATTTTGTGTGCAATCTTCATGAGTATCTAATAACGAATGTTAATAAAACTACCGGACTCAGGCCGATAAATTTTATATTTGTAAAACAAATATATTAAATCTTGCGTGTTTATTCGATTTTTAAAATAACATTGATACTCATTGCTGTCATTTCTAACCTGCAGGCTCAGGATATTCATTTCTCGCAGTTTTACTATTCTCCTGCCACCCTGAATGCCGGATTAACAGGCCACTTTGACGGTTCGCTTAGAATTGCTGATAATTACCGGATACAGTGGTTTACGCTGCCTGTACCATTTATCAGCAACTCTGTTTCAGTGGATAAAAATTTCATGGTGAAGAAAAATAATGCAGGTTTAGGGCTTAATGTAGTGAATGACAAATCAGGTGATGTTTCACTACAGGTCAATAAAGCCTATCTCAATGCATCATATATTATTAACCTAAAACATGGTTCATTTGCAGCCGGTATCAGACCGGGATATGTGATTAAAACATTTAATGCGGATAAATTAACATTTCCCGATCAGTATAATCCCAAAAGCGGGGGCTTTGACCCGTCTTTACCAACAGCGGGTAAGAATGTTTCCGACAACCTGCAATACCCCGATGTCAGTGCTGGCATTTATTACTTTTATCAAAAGTTCAATAAGTCTTTTGAAATTGGATTGGCAGGTCATCACCTGTTTCCGGCAGGAGAAAGTTTTCTGTCTTCAGGGTTCACCTTGCAACAGCGTTACGCTACATTTTCGAGCCTGGCTATTGAACTTCGTAATACAAATGTGGTAAAACCTATGCTTTACTACACCTGGATGGCCGGGGCATCTGAACTGATAGCCGGTAGCCAGTTTTTGTTTACACAAGGAACCAATAGTACTGTTCAGGCCGTTATTGTTGGTGCTTTTGTCCGAAGCGGTGTCATGAGAAATGTGGATGCTGCCATCTTACAAGGGGGGCTGCAAATGAAAAACCTGCTGATGAGCATGAGTTATGATATAACTGTTTCGGGAATGAATTATGCCAATTATTACCAGGGGGCACTGGAGTTGGCACTGATCTATATTATACATGAGAAATCAGCAGAAAACATAAAAGTACCATGTCAGGATTACTAAAATGAAGAACAGGGTAATAAAATATTTCATTGTCATTTTTTTATGTCTTTATTCAGGGCTCCAATTACAAGCCCAGGAGGAGTTTGTCAAACCCATATCGGCACAGGCTGCAAAAAAGTTAGGTTTCAAGAGTTACAGGCTGGGACATGTTTATGAGGCCATTGAATATTTTGAGTATTATTTCGAGCCCTTTAATAATATTAAAAAATCTGACGCTTATTACGCTAATATTCTTGCCGGGCTTTATACAAATATTAAAAATTACGAAAAAGCGAAAACCTGGTATGGTAAAGTGTATAAAGCTGCTCCAAAAAAATACAAAAAGGCGCTTTGGCAATATGCCCGCATGCAAAAAATGACTGGAGATTATGAAGCTGCTGAATTGAATTTTAAAAAATTCAAAAAAGAGTTCAGAAAGGATAAGGAATACAAAGAGATTAGAAAAGAGCTTAGCAATGACATAAAAGGATGCACTGTGGCCAAAACACTTATTGATTCGCCACTGAATGTAGAAATCTATAACCTGAGAAAGCCGGTCAACATGCTTTATTCAGATATTTCACCTGTCTTTACTGGCGATAGCAGTTTTTTGTTCTCATCTATCCGGTCTGATGAGATAATTGAAATTTCACCGGATGAAGACAAGCCCAAAACCTATTTTTATTCTGCTTCAAAAAAGAATACTTCATGGAAAGTAGATGAACTGGAATGGATTTTCAATGAAGGGGAAGAGAATATTTTTGGTGGTTGTTTTTCTGCCGATCAAAAAGAATTTTATTTTACAAAATGCCCTGATGGAGATGTATGCCATATTTATATGAGCCGTATGGATGGTTACTGGCACGATGCGAATCCTTTGCCGGAACCTATTAATATAAAAGGGTTCAGCAGCATGCAGCCCGCATATGGGATTGAACCGAGAAAAAAATATAAGGTACTGTATTTTGTTTCCGACAGGCCCGAAGGGCGGGGCGGATACGATATATGGTATTCGATTTATGATGAAAAAAAAGATTATTACAAAGATGCCAAAAATGCCGGAGGGAAAATAAATACACCTGGCAATGAAGTCACTCCTTTTTATCTCCTTGATGAAAGTGAGTTCTATTTCAGTTCGGATGGCAGGCCCGGATTGGGGGGATATGATGTTTTCAAAACATCAGGATACCTTTCCAAATGGGAAAAACCATCCAATGTAGGTTACCCCATCAATAGCAGTTATGACGACCGTTACTATGTTCTCAATCCTGCAAACCCGGCTTATGGCTTGCTGGCGTCCAACAGAAAAGGAGGGGTAAGAAATGAGAACACCTGCTGCGATGATCTGTATAGGTTTAAATACAAGGATTTTGTCAGGCTTGGGTTGGCAGGACAAGCCTATTTTGTTTTTGGCCCTGATTCATTGCAAAGCCTCGAAAATATTTTGAGTGATAAAGAGGATTCAACTAAAAAAGGCTGGAATTTATTGACCGGGGCTGTAATTGACCTTTTTTTAAAGGATGAT
Source organism: uncultured Sphingobacteriales bacterium (assembly GCA_964625265.1). Classification (GTDB taxonomy): domain Bacteria; phylum Bacteroidota; class Bacteroidia; order CAILMK01; family JAAYUY01; genus CAYNBC01. Next base: position 23,551 of record CAZVAY010000002.1, read on the forward strand.
GAAGGTAATTATATGCTGATAAAGAGTGACACTTCTGGCAGCGAAGGGAAATATTTTTTTAGCATCAAAAACAACAGGGAATATTTGATCAAAGCTTCGAAAGAGGGCTACTTTGCAAAACAGAAACAGGTTTCAACCCTGGGCAGGTACCTTTCCGATACACTCATACGAAACCTCAGATTGAGTGTCATTCCCAAAAAACCTATAGTGGTCAGGAATATCTATTATCCATTTGATGAATACTACCTGACCGATAGCGCCAGGACCATCATTGATTCTACCATTCTCAGGATCATGACAGAAAACCCGGAGATCATTGCTGAAATCAGCTCTCATACCGATAGCAAAGGGACGGATGATTATAACAATGAACTCAGCCAGAAAAGAGCAGAAAGTGTGGTAAATTATCTGATATCAAAGGATATTTCACCTGACAGGTTAAAAGCAAAGGGTTATGGTGAAACCATACCGATAGCACCCAATAAAAACCCTGATGGCAGTGATAATCCTGAAGGCAGGCAAAAAAACCGAAGGACAGAATTCCGTGTGATTGGCCTGATGCCACAATATTCGGAGATTATCTATTCGGAGTAAAAAGAACTTCGATTAATACCCTTTTCCGTTCAGGATTTTTTCGATTTGTATCTTCTGACCTCCAACCTGATAAGCAAACCGGTCATAACCAGCCAGCCTGCCGGATAAGGAATTATCAACAGGCTCCAGCCCCAGGCAAGGCCTGAATCACCGCCAAATCCGCCCAGGGAGGAAAGATAGAAAAGGAAAAAAATACCAACTGCAAGGAGCAGTGTACACGAAAGGAAAAGATATTTTTGTTCCATGGAAGATAACCAGGCAGAAATAGTGATCAACAGGCCACCGCAAAAAATTATTACCGAACCTTCAAGTGGATCGATAATGCCCAGTATCAGGGCTACTACGCCCGAATAGAAAATAAATTTTTCGAAATTATTCAATTACCTGTCTTTCTCAGTTGCAATTGGTGAAAATGACAAACAGCAATTTACCATTTTTATCTTTGAATTCCCTGACTTTGTACAAATCTTGCCGGCTTTCGAGATAATCTGTCGTTATATGACTGAATCCGGCATAATAACTATCCCAGACAACCAGCGATTGAGGTTTGTATCTTTCGTCAAACTTTGCCATATTGATCTGGTCATGCACATCGGGATCGAAATGATCAATATCCAGTGATACTGACAGATAGCTGGGCTCATAAAAGAGTTTGTATCCCTGATAATGTTTTTTAATATATCCGGCCATTTCATCCACACTTTTCTGGTAATTGTCTTTGGTAAATGCCGATGGCCATTTTATGGCGTAGGGGTTGTTCAGGAATGGAAATACAACTATGGCCAGGAAAAAACCTGCAATGAGGGTTTTTGTAATTTTGGCTGAAAGCAGGTCATCCAGCCTATTAATCATATCTAACATAATGATCACCATCAAAGGCATTACATCAATAAGGACTCTTTTCAACCCCATGGAATTAAATATGCCGAAATACCAGAACAGGCTGTGTGCCACAAAGAATGCGGCAAAGCCACCATAAATCAGCCACAGTTTTTCCCTGAAATATTTGGGTTTATGGAGTTTTGGTAAAAATAAAGAGGCCAGAAAGAAAATTACCCCCAGGGCAAGCAGCAGGTATTCGGGGATGCCTGTAACAAAGTTCATTTGCCTGAAATAATGGAACAGGGTTCCTGAGCCGTACACGCTGTTGAGATGTGCATAGGGTATTTTCCGGAAAATCCAGAGAAAGTCGTGATGGACAAAAAACCAACCTGCCAGACCGTAAGCAAGATGGCCGGACAAGAGCCATGGCAGAGGATGGTATTTCTTTACGGAGATGAAATAAATAGCAAATCCTCCCAGAAAGATCAGCCCCTCGGAACGGGCAAAAGGCAGAAATGAAATTACTATGGCAGCTAATATGGGTTTTTTGCTGACTGCCAGAAAAACACCCAGGATAAGCACCAAAGCGAAAAAATGTTCAGTCAGGCCGGAAAAAATAAGTACAAAATACAAGGGAGCAAAATAGAATAATACTGGCGCCAGGATCGCATACTTCAGGGACATTTTCCTTGCTGTAGCACAGGTGAGAAGAACAGTGGCTGCAGCTACCAGCGAATTGAAGATTTTTATTCCTGTAAAACCGAATTGTGAAAAAGGCATACTGAACAAGGTAAAGAGTGGTTTGCCCCAATGATCGAGCAGGTTGGCCGGGTGTTTCAGGGCGCTTTTTGAAAAAAGAAAATGCATGGTGGTATCGCCAGAACCTGCTGTACCATCAAAATGAATGGAGAAAAAGATGCAAACAGCAAGAAACAACAAGGTTATTAGCCCAATAATGACGGAGGTATTTTTTAACCTGTTCACCTGCTCCAGATGTTGTATTTCAGCACGCAATACAAGGCGCGGAGGCCATCTTTCCAGTTGATCTTTTTACCTTCGGTATAATGCCTGCCATAATAACTGATACCTATTTCATAAATCCGGATACCCGGAATTCGGGATATTTTTGCAGTTACTTCAGGTTCAAAACCAAATTTCTTCTCTCTTAGGTTTAACCCTTTCAATATGTCAGCCCTGAACATTTTATAGCAGGTTTCCATATCGGTCAGGTTGAGGTTGGTAAACATATTGGAAAAGAAAGTCAGCAACCTATTTCCAATGGAATGCCAGAAGAACAAGATTCGATGGGGGTTGCCGCCCATAAACCGGCTGCCATATACTACGTCTGCCTGCCCACCTTCCAGGGGTTTTAACAAATGATTATATTCATTGGGGTCATATTCCAGGTCGGCATCCTGGATTACGATATAATCTCCTGTTGCCAGTTCAATGCCTTTGTGAATGGCTGCGCCTTTTCCCTGGTTTTTTTCCTGCAAGTGTATAGATATGCCGATGTCCGGGTATTTATCTTTAACCCTGCCTGCTTCAGCAGCGGTATGGTCAGTGGAGCAGTCGTCAACCACAATAATCTCTTTTTCGATATCCCAGGTCATCTCAGCAGTTATTACTTTTTCCAATAACTGCCCGATAAACTTTTCTTCGTTATATGCCGGAATAATGATGGATAGCCTGCTCATAGTTTTATTCAAAAAGAACTTCGTAAATATTAGGGCATCTTTTCCCCGTGATAAAAAAAGTCCGGGTTTCAGGGTTCCAGGCAATGCCGTTCAATACATTTTCGGGATTGGTTTTTACCATTTGGGCACATACTGCCTGCGAAGCATCAATATCTTCAACCACCAGGCCCGTTTTGGGGTCAATGCCGAGAATAAAATCTTCCCCGTATACATTGGCGTAAACAATCCCGTTGACAAATTCCAGTTCGTTCAGGTAATAAACAGGTGAATTTTCGTAACGAACAGATAAGGTGCGGGTGATTTTATAGGTCTTCGAATCGTAAAAATAAAGCTTGTCGGAGCCATCGCTCATGATCAGATGAGTTCCGTCATTGGTCAGGCCCCAGCCTTCGGATTTATAAGTAAAAACGATAGCATTTTCCTTGAAATTTTCAATATCGACATCCAGTGCAATACCTCTTTTGTATGTTAACAGGGTCAGGGAGCCATTCAGGATGGTTATCCCTTCAGCAAACATATCTTCAAGTTCCCGGATTTGAAGTAACTTACCGGTTTGTAAATCAATTTTCTTCAGGCTGCTTTGTTTATCGAGCCCGGTACTTTCGAATAGTATGCCATCATGGATTTCGAATCCCTGGGTATAGTTATGTTCACCGGGATGTGGTATTTCGCGTAGTATTGTGATTTTTTTATTAACAGGTGATGTTGTTCCAACAGCCGGATAAGATTTTGTAACTTCTTTTTTTGTTTTTCTTTTACAGGAAAAAGAACCGAACAACAAGGCGGGCAGTAAAAATGCAAAAACTACTTTATTAAAATTTCTCATAAATGTTCTGTCAATACCGTGGACGAAGGTAAATATTTTTTACTATTGGTCATGGAGTATTCCCTGAATACGAACTGTTAAACCCATGAAAAAGGGTTTAGCTTAAAAGAAGTTAAAATGTGTAAAAATGCAATTAGTTGCACATAAAAATGGCTTATCTTTGTTATTAGGAATAAAATTAATTGATTTGAAAAATATTCGAACAGCCATATTTTTACTGGTGATGCTTTCTTTGGCATTGCAACAAGCCTGTGTTCCGTCAAAAAACCTGCTCTATCCCCAGGCAGCAGTAGACGGGCCGGATAAGGATGATTTTGCCAACATCATGACGTCAAGGACTATCCAACCTAATGATGAATTATACATTAAGGTGTTTAGCACAGATGAACAAACAGCCCGTATTTTAAGCAGGGAATCGGATAACAGGAATTTCTTCGACCTGAACCTGCTGAGCTACCGGGTTGAAGAGGATGGCACCATTGATTTCCCCTTTGTGGGTAAAATCTACCTCAAAGGACTCAGCCTTGACGAAGCACGAAGCAGAATTGTCAAGGAACTTAAGCCCTATCTGAGCAACACTTCCGTTTTACTAAAATTCGTCAACAACAAAGTCACAGTACTGGGTGAAGTGAACAAACCGGGAGATTATGATTATTACAACGAGAAAATTACCATCTTCAGGGCACTTGGGCTGGGCGGAGGTATTGCAGAATATGGTGACAAAAGCAATGTCATCCTGATCAGAGAAGAAGACAATGGCGTGAGCTACCATTACCTCGACCTGACAAAAAAAGAAATTGTCAGAAGTGATTATTTTTATCTGGAGCCCAATGATGTACTGATAGTCAACCCTATCAAATCGAAATTCTGGAGTATGACCAGCTTCAACTGGGGTACCTTACTAACCTCTATTTCTACTTTGCTGGCGATTATGTATTATTTCAAGCCCTGATGCGTTTTTTTACACTCAATTGATTAAGTATGAAAGACCCTGAAGAAATCATTCAACAAAGGACAGATTACAAAGAGATCATTCTCCATTTTCTGAGCTATAAATATCTTTTTCTGATATGCATCCTGGTTTTTCTGGCAGGAGCTTATTTTTTGAATAAATTTTCAAAACCCATTTACCAAAACAGTACATCTGTCCTGGTAAATAAGAAGAACCTGTATTCATTTTTGAAAACCGAAGACCTGATGCAGGGATTAGGCTCGTCAAAGAGTAATGCCCTTGAAAACGACCTGATGATGTTAAAGTCGTTCCAAAACGTAAGTGAAGCTATCAATGCTATTAATGCTTCTGTTTCCTATTATACCGAAGAAAACATGATCACCAGTGGTGATAAATTGCTTCCTTTCAAGATTACCAACGAACTGTATAATGACTGCCCGGTTACGGTCAAATTTGACAAGTATAAAAAGCAGTCTATTGACCTTGCATTCAAGATTACCATTCTTTCCGAAAAGAGTTTTAAACTATCAGCAAACGGTGAAAATGTATCGCTCTATGACTACCTTGCCAACAAGGATGCAGGACGGATCAGGTCGATTAAAATAAATGGAACTTTTACATTCGGTGAGATTATAGAAGGAGATGGTTACCGGATTAAAATTGAGCCACGGGATAGCAACATAGCCGATTTTAAAGGTAAGACATACTTTTTTGCTTTCAATAATCTTAATTACATGTCATTATTATTTCAACGGTCGCTGAACCTGGAGCCCTCCAGCAAAAATTCTTCTATCATTAATATTTCGCTAAAGGGGGAAAACCCGGAAAAGGTCACGGATTTTTTGAATGCATTTTCAGATGTATTCATCCAGTCAAACCTGGATAAGAAAAATGATGTAATAGATAATACCATTGAGTTTATTGACAAACAGATTACTAACATTTCCGACTCTTTAGTCTTTACCGAGAATAAACTTCAGACTTTCAGGTCTGAGTACAAAGTGACCAACCTGAGTTTTCAGGGTGAAAAGATTTATGAAAAGATGAACACATTGGAAAACCAGAAGGCTGAATTGCTCGTTAAGAAACAATATTATGCTTATTTAAAGGACTATTTTAAGCGAAATAAAGGTGTGGAAGACCTGGCAGCACCTTCGTCCATGGATGTGGACGACCCCATCCTCAGCCAGCTTATACAGGATCTTATTACGGCCAATGCCAAAAGAACATCCCTGTTGCAAACAGGCAGTGAAAAGAACCTCTTTTTAAAAGATATTGAAATCAAGATTGAAAACCTGAGGTCAACCATTCAGGAAAATGTAAACAGCAACCTGAGTAATATAGGGCTATCGATTGCCAATGTAAACAACCGCATTGCCAATCTCTCGGCAGAGATTTCCCAGTTACCCAAAACAGAAAGAGAATTGTTTGGTATTCAAAGGAAATTCAAACTCAATGATGCCATATATACTTTCCTGTTGCAAAAAAGGGCTGAAGCACAAATAAGTAAATCATCCAATATATCGGACTACGAAGTGATAGACCCGGCCAAGCAGATTACCGCCTATATTGTGTCACCCAAGAACAAGATGCATTACATGCTTGTCTTGTATCTCGCCTCTAAAATCC
>CAZVAY010000003.1:0-25813 GCA_964625265.1 uncultured Sphingobacteriales bacterium
GCCACTGCAGAATAGAAGTAAATAAAAACAATGCCTGTGTGGTAGCCGACAGTAATAAAATTCACATTGACTTTTTTGTCCCTCTATCGAAACTTAACAAAGCTACGAATGGAGACAAAGTCATAGTTAAACTGACGGACTGGCCGAAAGGGAGTAAAAGCCCATTTGGAATGGTAACTAAAATACTTGGCAAAGCCGGTGACCACAACACAGAGATCCATGCCATTCTCGAAGAATACGAATTGCCCTATGAATTCTCTAAGGGCATCCTGGCTGAGGCCGATGCAACATCCGGTAAAATCACAGAAAAGGAAATTTCAAAAAGAAAAGATTTCCGGAAAGTCTTGACCTTTACCATTGATCCTGAAGATGCAAAGGATTTTGATGATGCCATCTCTTTTCGTACACTCAACAACGGCCATTATGAAATTGGTGTCCATATAGCGGATGTAAGCCATTACCTGAGAGAAGGCAGTGATCTCGACAAGGAAGCCCAGCGAAGGGCAACATCGGTATACCTGGTCGACAGGGTGGTGCCTATGTTGCCGGAAAAACTGTCAAACTTTTTATGTTCACTCAGGCCTGATGAAGAAAAATTATGTTTTTCAGCGGTTTTTGAGATGACGCCAAAAGCACAGATCATTTCCGAATGGTTCGGTAAAACCATCATTCGATCTGACCGAAGGTTTACCTACGAAGAAGTGCAGGAAATAATTGAAACAAAAAAAGGGGATTTTGCACGGGAGGTCGGCATTGTCAATGACCTTTCAACAATCCTGAGAAAACAGCGTTACAACAACGGATCATTTAGTTTTGAAACTGAAGAAGTCAAATTCAAACTGGATGATAAAGGAGTTCCATTAAGCGTTTATGCCAAAGTGAGAAAAGAAGCGCACATGCTCATAGAGGACCTGATGCTGCTGGCCAATAAAAAAGTGGCTGAGTTTATGAGCAAACAAAGCAGATTGTATCCATTCGTATATCGTACACATGAACGCCCCAATGCTGAAAAACTGGAAGATTTCAAACGCGTTGCAGGGCAGTTCGGTTACCATATCGACACGTCAACAGACAAGGCTTTGTCCAAGTCATTCAACCGGCTTCTAAAATCCCTGGATGGAAAGCCCGAACAGAATTTCCTGGAATCACTGGCCATCCGCACCATGTCGAAAGCCAAATATACGGTTGATAATATTGGACATTACGGACTGGCATTTAATTTTTATACGCACTTTACCTCCCCCATCCGGAGATATCCTGATGTATTGGTACACCGTATCCTGCAATCCTATTTGGAAAAGAAAGAAACCCGGTATCCCCTGCATGCACTTGAAGGGAAATGTAAATACTGTTCGGAAAAAGAAGTCAATGCAGAGAGTGCAGAAAGGGCATCGACAAAATTTAAGCAGGTTGAGTACCTAAAAAACAAAATAGGTGAGGAATTTGATGGCGTTATCAGCGGAGTGATCGAAAGCGGCCTTTTTGTTGAACTCTCGGAAAGCAAGTGTGAGGGGATGGTGCCTGTTAGCTCCATTGATGATGATTATTACATTTTTGATGAAAGCAATTACCAGGTAAAAGGTTATAATACCGGTAAAATCTTTAAACTCGGGCAGGTAGTCCGTATCCGGGTGGTAAAAGCTGACCTGATGCGCAGACAGCTCGATTTTGAATTGGTCATTTAATCAGCACGCTATTCAGCCAGTGCTTTTCGCGGAGGATATTTGATATTTACTTCCGGTGCCCCCGACTTATATTTTAATGTATAGATCATGGGAGAGTCCAACACAGGGTAAACACCCTTCAAAGTATTCTGCAATATTCTGTCTTTAAAACCAATGTAACTGTATTTGCCGTAATGAGGCATTTTTCTGATCAGGTTGGGCAATGCATACATATCTGAAGTTACAATATACCCAAACGACTGGCTGTTGTCATCCGGATTGGCGAAAGTAAATACTGCTGTACCGCTTTCATCTGTTTTACTTACCAGTTCTTTCTTTTCGGGTGATAATGTCGCATTTAATTTTTCCAGGTTTTTATTTAGCAAAGCATACCGGTTTTCTTTGCCTAATATCCACACAACCTTGTTGTCAGGTATGCTCGTTACTGTCCCGTCCGCCAGTAACTTAGCACTCTTGTTCTGGTCTTTAAGAAATTTTTGAAACGACTGTGCAAATTCAAAATATTCATTATAGAGTGGCGACAGCCTGGGATAAATGATCAAATGGTCGTTTTTACCTAAAAGTGTTGAAATGGTTACGGGTACTTCTGACCTGTCAAGAAGCCTGAAAATATCAAACTCCGGGTCGACCTGAATCGCTAATGGCCTTTTACCCGGATCACCGGAAAAAATGAATTCCTGTTTCCGCTGGTTCATACTCACCCAGGTGATTTCCGGCCGGGTTTCATTCTCATAAAACACTGCAACAGGCACATCCAGGTCAAAAACTTCCTCAACCTGTTTTTGTTCGAGGGTAAAATTCAATTTCAACCGGCCTTCTTCCTGCCCTACAATCACATTTGACAATTTAATGGCCGGTGCTCCTTTCCTGTTGATCCACTGGTCAAAATAATCACGCAGGCTGTCACCGGTTACTGTTTCAAAACTCAAACGGATATCATCAAAGGAGGCCTTTTTGAATTTATAATGATCGTACAGATAGCGCCAGGCCTCAAGAAATTTCTCATCTCCATATTTCATCCTGAGCATATGAAATACCATGAGTGTTTTTCCATAACCAACAGCCTCCTCGGAGGCCGAATGCCTTGAAATGAATTCACTGATAGGAAAATCATTGCCTTCTGCAGCATAATCCAGGTATTTCTGAAGTGCATTCCTGCGATAGGTGGCTCCCATCCCTGATTGTTCCTTAAACAGATGATCGGCCATGTAGGCTGTAATCCCTTCACACCAGTTGCCTTTTGAATAGTCAACATAAACCGAATTACCCCAGTAATTGTGAAGTAGCTCATGGGGATAGGAAGAATACAATATCCAGGGGAACCTGATCACTTTTTGTCCAAGTAGGGTAAATGACGGCATCCCATAGCCGGTTTCCCAAAAATTCTCAACGAGTGCAAATCTTTCAAAGGGGAAGTCACCCAGCATCTTTTCATAAAGCTTTAAATAACCATTTGTAGCCTCAATATATTTGTTTGCCAGGTCTTCATCCGGTGTCTGCAGATAAGCTTCGACCAACACATTGCCGAATTGCTTTTGGTACTCTGTCCATTTTCCCCCGATCAGATAAACCTCCTCCATGGGGTACGGGCATTGATAGGTGACCATTCGTTTTTCACCCATTACTTCGTTGCCTGTTCTTTTCCCCTGAGAAACAATGTTCCAGTCTTTGTCTATTTCAACATACAGGTTGAAAGTGAACAATGCGTCACCAAAAACCGGCACCCAGCCGGATGCCCCGGCCAGGTACACACCGTTTTTACTGATAATCCCATCTGTTTCACTAAAACTTCTGCCATATTCAGGGCTTTCAATCAGCTTACCTTTTATCACACCTGAATATTTAATTATAAAAGGGCCGTTTCCTTTTGCTGTGTCCCTGGAGAAAATCTTAAACCTGTTATAAGTAGCCGTGCTATCAAGAAAAATAAGGACATCTGAGTTATTAGCTGAAAGTGCCTCAAAGTTTTTTCCAAGTTCAAAATACACAGCCCCGTTACTATCCGGTTCCGCATATATGGTATCATATACTTCAATGCTTTTGTTATCAAAATGTACTTTGACAAAAATATTTTGCTCAACCGGACGGGCAAAGGCCAGGCTGCTAATAAATACAAGGATTAAAAAAATATTACGCATCATCAATCTTTTTTCAAATATATTCATTTAATAATTTTTTCATTGAAGGGTTGACAAGAATCAAACAGATATAAGCGGGCAAAAAAAAAGGCCAGTCTTACGAATGGCCTTTCAGTCGTTGTTCTTCAATTTTTAGCAACCTTCTTCAGCTGCAGGCTCTTCTGCCGGCTCTTCTGCTGGCATTTCTTCCTCAACTGCTTCTTCTTCAACTGCTTCAGTAGCTTCTTCCTCAACTGCTTCTTCCTCAACTGCTTCTTCAACAGCATCTTCGGTAACTTCTTCAGTTACTTCCTCAGTAGCTTCTTCAGTGGCTTCTTCAGAATCTTTAGTGTTGTTGCAGGCAACTGCTACGAGCATGCCAAAAATTGCAAGAATTGCAAATACTTTCTTCATGTGACAGACTTTAATTAATTAATTAAACAATTTTTATCGCTCAAAAATAGGAATTTATTTGACAAATGAAATAAAAATAAATTTATTTTTTTCTGAAAGACAATTTAATCGGAACCCCACTGAAATTAAAATGTTCCCGAAGTTTGTTTTCAAGATATCTTCGGTAAGGGTCTTTTACCAATTGCGGATGGTTACAGTAGAAAGCAATTAATGGATACGAAGCTTTGATCTGAGTTACGTATTTAATTTTTATAAACCTGCCTTTAACGGCCGGTGGATGATAAGCTTCAATGGCCGATAGCATAACACGGTTTAATTCCGAAGTTGGGATACGTCTTTTCATGGAAGCATAAACAGCAAGTGCACTGTCAACTGCTTTCATGATCCTCGTTTTGTCCCTGGCTGAAATGGTTATTACAGGAACGTCAGTAAAAGGCATTAATTTTTCCCTGACTGATGCAATATATTTTTTCTCCAGGTTAGTATCCTTTTTAATACTGTCCCATTTGTTGACCAGGACAACGAGCCCTTTATTTCTTTTTTGAGCCAATGAAACAATATTCATGTCCTGGGCACCAATGTTTTCATTTGCATCAACCAACAGCATACATACATCGGCTTCATCAATAGATCGGATTGCCCGGATAACAGAATAATATTCGATGTCTTCAAAAACCTTATTTTTCTTTCGAAGTCCGGCAGTATCTATCAGGACAAACTCTTTATCAAACTTATTATAGACGGAGTGAATGGAATCGCGTGTGGTTCCCGGAATGTCAGAAACAATGTTCCGGTCAACGCCCAGTAAGGCGTTAATGAAAGTTGATTTACCTACATTGGGCCTGCCGACAACACAAAACTTTGGAATTTCCTTTTCATCATCTTTATCTTCCTGCTCTTCAGGAAACAGGGAAACTATTTCATCCAGCAACTCACCTGTTCCCGATCCGTTGATAGATGACACAGGAAATACCTTTTCAAAACCCAGGCTATAAAACTCGAATACATCATTTTGCCTAAGCGAATTATCAGTTTTATTTGCTACAACGAGGACATTTTTAGAGGTTTTGCGTAAATACCGGGTAAACGTATTATCCTGATCAGTAATACCTACTTGCGTATCCACTACCAATACTACCACATCTGCCTCTTCAACAGCAAATTCAACCTGTGTTTTTATTTCTTTTTCAAATACATCATCAGAGTTCTGGACATAACCTCCCGTATCCACAACAAGGAATTCTCTACCGTTCCAGTCGGAAAACTCATAAATCCTGTCACGGGTGACACCGCTCTGGTTATCCACTATAGCCATTTTTTTGCCTGCCAGCCTGTTAAAAAGTGTGGATTTGCCCACATTGGGCCTGCCAACTATTGATACAATGGGTCTCATATCTGATAATAAAAGAAAATTTTCAGGGCTCAAAACTAACCCAAAGAAAATAAAAAACCCTGACGATTAACGCCAGGGTTAATAATATTGATAAAATGTATCTTAGTACATGCCGCCCATACCGGGATCCATCGGAGGCATAGCCGGTTTTTCTTCTTCGGGCTCATCAGAGATGATACATTCGGTTGTAAGTAGCATACCTGCAACGGAAGCAGCGTTTTCGAGCGCGATCCTTGTTACTTTGGTAGGATCTATAACGCCAGTTTTGAACAAATTTTCGTAATTCTCTGTCCTGGCGTTGTAACCAAAGTCACCTTTGCCTGCTTTCACTTTTTCCAAAACAATGGAACCATCATGTCCTGCATTTTCAACAATGATCCTCATGGGAGCTTCAACTGCTTTTTTCACTATCTGCACACCTGTTTGCTGATCAGCATTATCCAATTCCAGGTTGTCAAGGACATGCAATGCCCTGATCAGGCCAACACCGCCACCGGGGATAATTCCCTCTTCCACAGCAGCCCTGGTTGCATTCAGTGCATCATCTACACGGTCTTTCTTCTCTTTCATTTCAATTTCTGAAGAAGCACCTACATAAAGTACGGCAACACCACCTGAAAGTTTTGCAAGTCTTTCCTGAAGTTTCTCTTTATCGTAGTCAGATGTGGTTGTTTCAATCTGTGCTTTGATCTGGTTAACACGGGCTTCGATATCCTCTTTTTTGCCTTTACCGTTAACAATTGTTGTATTTTCTTTATCAACAACTACTTTTTCAGCTTTGCCCAGGTAGGTCAGGTCGGCATTCTCAAGGTTATAACCTCTTTCTTCCGAAATGACAGTACCACCGGTAAGGATGGCAATATCCTGTAGCATCTCTTTTCTCCTGTCGCCAAATCCAGGTGCTTTAACTGCACATACTTTAACAGTGCCACGAATTTTATTAACCACCAGTGTTGCCAAAGCTTCACCTTCAACCTCTTCGCTGATAATCAACAATGGTTTGCCAGTCTGAACAGTTTTTTCCAGTAAAGGCAGAAGGTCTTTCATGTTTGAGATCTTCTTTTCAACCAGAAGAATATAGGGTTCTTCCAGGTCAGCTTCCATTTTCTCGGAGTTGGTGATAAAATAAGGTGACTGATAACCCCGGTCAAATTGCATACCTTCTACAACGTCAACATAGGTCTCAGTTCCTTTTGCTTCTTCAACAGTGATAACACCTTCTTTGCTGACTTTTTCCATTGCTTCAGCGATCAGTTTTCCAATTGTATTATCATTATTGGCCGAAATTGTTGCGACTTGCTCAATTTTACTATTGTCGTCACCCACTTCTTTTGTCATCGATTTCAGATTAGTAACCATGGCCTCCACAGCAGCATCAATGCCTTTTTTCAAGTCCATTGGGTTTGCACCGGCTGTTACGTTTTTCAATCCTTCTTTGATGATCCATTGTGCCAAAACAGTAGCAGTAGTAGTTCCATCACCTGCAGAATCTGAAGTTTTGGATGCTACCTCTTTGATCATCTGGGCGCCCATGTTCTGGAATGCATCTTTTAATTCAATTTCCTTGGCTACGGTAACACCGTCTTTTGTCACCTGTGGTGCACCAAATTTTTTATCAATCACTACATTTCGTCCCCTTGGCCCAAGGGTTACTTTCACAGCATTGGACAAAGCGTCAACACCTTTTTTTAATTCATCCCTTGCAGCAGAGTCGAATTCAATCATTTTTGCCATATCTCTTAATTTTTAATTCTGTTATCAATAAAATTTATACAATTGCTAAAATATCTGATTCTTTCATAATCAGGTAATCTTCTCCATCAAATTGCAGTTCAGTACCTGAATATTTTCCGTACAAAACAACATCACCCACTTTAACCGTAAGCTTTTCGTCTTTTGTACCAGGGCCAACTGCCACTACACTACCCTTTTGAGGTTTTTCCTTTGCAGTATCCGGGATTATAATACCCGACTGCGTTTTCTCTTCTGCCGGTGCCGGTTTAATTAAAACCCTGTCGGCTAATGGTTTAATATTTACTGCCATAATTTTTTATTTTTTAAATAGTTCTACCAAAAAATCTCTTGCGGTTTCATCATATTACATGCCAAAGGAATTATTCATTCTGAATTGGAATGATATCTCTGATTTAGGTGATCATTGGGGTCATTTTGTCAGTGTGTGTTGAAAATTAATCCATTAATCTGCTTCCGGAAACAAAAATCTGTCAGTTGGTCAAGAGACTGACCAGTTCAAGGGGGTGTTGTAAAATAATTGGGCAGCCTGCTTCTTTCAGCAACTCACTACTCCTGTACCCCCACCCAACACCTATAGGATTAACACCGGCATTTAATGCAGTCTGTACGTCAATGTCAGAGTCCCCGACAAATATGGCTTCAGCCGCTGCTATTTTATGTTTCCCAAGAATATATTGTACTGCACCGGGATCTGGTTTTTTACCGAACCTGCTTCCTGCGCCAATAACCTGTAGAAAGTTAATTTCCGGAAATAGCTCCCTGACAATTACTTTGGCAAATTCATCTGTTTTGTTTGAAATCACAGCCAGCAATACCTTTTGCCTTTGAATTTCATCAAGCATTTGGCTGATACCTTTAAAAACTGTTGTATTTATTTTCCAATAGGATTTATAGACCCTTTTCATTTCGTGTATCAGGTTCCCAATTAGCAAACTGTCAGAACAAACAGGTTCCGGTACAGCACGCTCTACCAGTTTCCCAATCCCGTTACCAATATACATCTGTACCTTTTCAAATGACTGCTCCGGCAAATGGTTTTTTTTCAGGACTCTGTTCAGACAATATGTTATTCCTGGGAGGCTGTCAATGAGTGTTCCGTCAAGGTCAAAAATGACCAGATTGATTTTTTTCAACAGAAATAACTTAAAATTTCATACCTAAGGTAAACAGGATATTGTTAATTGTACTGCTCTCAACTGCACCTTCGACATTTGTATTTTTCAGGGCATAAGGCAGGTAATAATCAGCATGATTAATCAATTGGTAAGCAATATCGAATGAATAGGCTTTTTCCCTGATCCCGGCACCAAACGACAGAATATTAAAAGAGCCGTCAGCTTCAACCGGTTTTACTGCATCGTTGAATGGACTTTGATAAATACTGTAACCAGCACGGAAGGCAAATACATTGTATTTGAGTTCTCCACCAACCCGTAAATTATTTACACGGGTATATTTTGACTTAATCACGTTGTTTTCGCTGTTAAAACTGTACAAGTCCGATTCAAAATAGGTAGAAGCATAATCCAGAAATTCATAATCGACAGAAATGAAACCCAATTTACCGGCAAATAGTGCCAGGCTAGCTGTAGCACGCATAGGCGTAATAAGCCTATAATCATAATTTCCCAGGATAACCTGAGGATCAACACTATTATTGACCAGTGTTGAAGCGATCTCATCCGAATAATCTTCAGTGACACTATAGACAGTAGGTGTTTGAAAACTTCCCCCAAATCTCAGAAAGTCGAAGGGGCGGACGATAACACCTATCAGCATATTAAAACCAATGGCATTAACATCCAGGGTTTGCGTGTATTTTGAGCCTAAATAATTTTCGGGATCAGCAGCCTGGTTTTGTTCTTCAAAAATGAATGTTTTGTGATAATTGATACTCGGCACACCTAATGTTGCACCCACATATACTTTGTTGCTAAAGTTGGCTGCAAATGAAAAGTTCAGGTCACTGGAGGCACCCCTGGTAAACATGGATTTAGATTGCAGGATATTCCTGGTTGTTGTTCCTGTGTCAATAGCTGTAATATACTGGTCGGGATTAAGGGTATCCGGGTTATCGATCAGGTAAGCGTCATAGGCCAATCCTGTCAGGTAAGGAAGATTTGCCGGCATAGATCCATTGGCGTTCTCGGCAAAATAGTCAACAATTGAAGATGTATTATTTATTCCTGAAGCACCATTTCGATAATGGTAATTGTTGGTACGGTTCATTCCTACACCAAAAGTATAGTTTACCCAACCATCTTTAACCGGGACCCCATCATTTTCATTGATATTTGAAATAATAAATGAGAAAGAAGGAATATTGTAAACAAACTTTTGATCCGTGTTACGATTACCCAGGTAGTCAGTTTCAGTTTTTGAAAAATAAAATGAATTTGAAATTGAAAACTCAGAGCTCCTGAAAAATGCAAGGCCGGCAGGATTGATACTTGAAGAAATAAAATTTGCACCTACAGCACCAAAGGCGTTCCCTACTCCGACACTACGCGCATCAGACTGGTAAACTTTCCTGGAAAACATGACTGATTCAGCATCGTACTGGGCAAAGACCCCTGATAACCCTTGTACTAATACAAGGTATGTCAGCAATAATTTTTTCATAAGTTTAAGTTTTTTTACCTTCTCCTCCCGGATGAATTTGAATTGGTATTCCTGCTGGGAGAACTATATGAGCGATTGTTAGTATTCGAAGACGATTTTGTCCTGGAAGGTGAGGAATAAGTCCTTCTTGGGGTTGAAGTTGTTCTTGAAGGACGTGTTGTCGTTGAGGGCCTCGTTGTGGTCTTCGGTGCTGAATAACTTCTGGTTGGAGTCCTGTTGATTGTCCTGTTATTAGTACTTGAAGTTTTGGGCTTCGAATAACTTCGTGTAGGTGTCCTGTTTACATGGTTGTTATTTGTGGAAGGCCTGGTTACATGTGACGATGTTTTGGGCTTTGAATAGCTTCGTGACGGGCTTACCTCTTTATTGTTCGTTCTGGTTCTGTTTGGTTCAGTGCGATAAGTTTGATTGGTCTTTGGACGGGGTTGCGTATTTGGCCGGTTGTAGGTTTTTGTTTCAGGCCTGGTATTGGGTGTTACATGGGTCTTATTGTTTTGGTTGTAATTGGTTTTAGGCCTGGTATATTGGATATTCTCAGGTTTCCTTGTATTTGAAGGAACCTTGTAGTCATTGGTTTTAACCTCCCGGTTTCTGTAATAATTATTTGAGTTTGATTTTACAGCAGGCTTAGTTACCGGTTTTACAGTACGGGTGTTGGTTTCCGGTTTTTTTCCGGTAATGACAGTATTACCCGGGTCGTTTATGTTAATTGTTTTGTTTTGGGCAGGATTTATTTTAGGATTGCTAACCGGGGTGGTTACATTGTTGTTGTCAACTTTAGGCCTGGTAATATCATTTGCTACGGGAGTTACATTTTCAGTAGCATTTTTGTTGAATGACGATTTCCGTACTTTGGATGGATTATTCAGGTCAATTGCATTATTTTCAATAACAGCATTATTGGTATTCTCCACCTTCATATCAGATTTTTTTACAACATTAGCACCTGGTACAGCTTTCCTGGTTACAGTTTCCATACCTGGTTTAGTTACTTTGTTCCCGGTGGTGCTGGTCACTCTTCCGGCATCCTTTTTAACATCTTCAATATTATTGGATTTTACTTTTCTCACACCGGTAACCGTATTTGAAGATGCGTGACGGTTGGTGATATTAGATCCAAAGCTCTGGCGCGGGCCATAATGCTTTGTAGCATTTGAATAGTAATCCAAACCACTGCCTGAAGTGTAATTACTGGCATAATAGCCATTGTAGTAACCATGGTTATACCCCGACCAGTAGCTGTTGTAGCCCCCATAGTAATATGGATTGTTGTAATATCCTGTTCCATAATATCCATACCGGTCGTAGTAAGACGAATAATAATAAGGATTATAATAGGAAGAATAAGGATAGTAGGAATACCTGTAATTATAAGGATTGTAAGAATTGTAATAGCCAAATCCGCCATAATTGTAACCAAAATATACACTCCAACCCCCATAATAGGGATTGTACCAGTAAGGATCATAAAAGAATGGGTCGTAATAGCCAAATGAAGTGTAGGGCCTGTAAAACCTTCTTAGCCGTGATGAATACCGATAATCGTAATCATAATAATCGTAATCGTCATAAACATCTCCATTTCCGTAGTAATTGTTGGTAATGTAGGTGTCACCATCATCATCCCGATAGGTATTGGTGTTATCCATCCCATCATAATAATCCAGTTTGGTATCATAATCATAATCACCTTCATCACTCTCCTCGTAATAATAATCATCATTCTGTGTAGTTTTCTCATGAGTTACAACCGGTTTTTCCTTTACCACAACCACATCATCACCGGGACTGTAATAAACATCATCATAACCATAAAAATTGTTTGTTGTGGAGCAGGCTCCAATCAGCAAACCTAAGAGAGAGAGGGCGGAGAATTTGATGAGAGCTTTCATGACACCTTGATTTTAAACGAACGTGAAATTAATTTTTATCTTTGCCATTTATTTTTGACAAAATTCGTTCCAAAACTAACAAGAAATGGCTGAAAAACTTACCCCACAAGAGATTGATTATTCTCAATGGTACAATGATATCGTCAAAGAAGCCGGCCTGGCCGAACATTCTGCAGTGAAGGGGTGCATGGTGATCAAGCCATGGGGATATGCAATATGGGAAAACATCAAAGACGAACTCGACCGTAGGTTTAAGGCTACAGGACATCAAAATGCCTATTTCCCCCTTTTTGTGCCCAAATCTTTTCTTAGCCGGGAAGCCGCCCATGTGGAAGGCTTTGCCAAAGAATGTGCTGTGGTCACTCATTACAGGTTGAAAACATCTGACAACGGGCAGGAAGTTGTTGTAGACCCGGATGCAAAACTCGAAGAAGAATTAATTGTTCGCCCAACTTCAGAAACGATCATTTGGAATACTTATAAAAACTGGATACAAAGTTACCGCGACCTACCTTTATTAATTAATCAATGGGCCAATATTGTCAGATGGGAAATGAGAACCCGTTTGTTTTTACGGACTACCGAGTTTCTTTGGCAGGAAGGGCATACGGCCCATGCTACAAAGGAAGAAGCCCTGGAAGAAACAAATAAAATGCTGGACGTTTACGCTTCTTTTGCCGAGGAATTCCTGGCTATTCCCATTATCAAAGGGGTAAAAACAGAAAGTGAACGTTTTGCCGGTGCTGTCGATACTTATTGCATCGAAGCAATGATGCAGGATGGCAAAGCATTACAAGCAGGTACTTCACATTTTCTCGGGCAGAATTTTGCCAAAGCTTTTGATGTTAAATTCCTCAACAAAGAAGGAAAACAGGATTTTGTGTGGGCTACTTCCTGGGGAGTATCTACCCGTCTTATCGGTGCCCTGATCATGACTCACAGCGATAATAAAGGTCTTGTGTTACCGCCAAAAGTGGCACCGGTCAAAGTAGTGATTGTCCCTATTTACCGAAAAGAACACGAGAAGGAACTGGTAAATTCCTATGCGTTGAAAATTAAAGAAGAACTTGAATCGGCCGGGTTATCTGTCATTTACGACAATGACGACAACAAAAAACCCGGATGGAAATTTGCCGAATATGAACTTAAGGGCGTTCCTGTCCGAATTGCAGTCGGGCCCCGTGATGTTGAAAAGAACGCTGTGGAAGTGATGAGAAGGGACACTTTGGAAAAGCAATTTCTACCCAACGAAAACCTAAGTCAATCGATAAGTGAAATTTTGAATAACATCCAGGATAACCTTCTTCAAAGAGCTTCAGAGTTTCGGGAGAATAATTCTTATTTTGTAAAAACTTATGATGAGTTCAGGGAAATTATCAATAACAAAGGTGGTTTTGTATGGGCATACTGGGATGGGGACCCGGCAACAGAGAACAAAATCAAGGAGGAGACAAAAGCCACCATCAGGTTGATACCTCTTCACGGTGAAGATGAAAAAGAAGGATGCTGTGTGTATTCAGGAAAGAGAACGAAACTTAAAGTATTGTTTGCTAAATCATACTAATAAATATTATGGAACCTTTACCCAATGACAGTGTCATTCTTGACAAACTGCTTCGAAAAGCAGATACAAAACAATTGATATACGGAAAAACAAGAGATGCTTTTGGGCTGATAAGAACCGAACTAAAAGAGGTCAGCGACTGGATAAGTACCCAGGTTCAAAAACAAATGGTGAATGTTCCTATTAATTACTCCGATCAGGGGGATTTTGAAACAGAATTGAAATTTGCCGGGGATACCCTTTATTACATTATGCATACCAATGTATTCACCTTTCCTGCTGAACATTTTATTTACAAAACCGACTATGTAAAACAAGACCCAAGCCGTGCCTATTGCGGGATGGTACTGATCTACAATTTTCTTTCAGACTCGGTCAAATACAGCAGGATGAATGACATGGGCTATTTGCTTGGCAGGTTATTTATCAACAAGGACGGACATTATTTTATGCAGGGCAAACGGCAATATTCATTTAAACACAGGGATTTTGCTAATATGGAACTTGATGCTGCCGCAGTCAGGGATATTGTTGAAATATCCATTACCCAGGCCACCGAATTTGATTTATTTGTTCCACCAATTGAAACTGTTCAGCTCATAACCCTGAGGGATAAGATAGCTGCTACCGGTAACATTGCCCTGACAACAGGCAAAAGGCTGGGGTTTAACCTTGACACAACCGAACAGGATGATGACTTAACAATGAAAGCCTAACGTTTAAGAATTATCTTTTCTGTGAAGCTGTTCCCTGATTTGCCTGTGATCCGGATCAAATAAACACCGGGTTCCCTGTTCTTTAAGTTTATTACATAACCCGAATTCAACAGTAAACCCTGATCTACCTGGTGTCCGTCTAAATCAAACAATGTCCATTTTGATCCTCTGGTTGTATTTTGTACATAAGTTACAGTGACTAATCCTGAGGTTGGATTTGGATACACATTTATCTGACCTTTATTATTCTCTTTTTCAACTCCAAGCAATTCACCTATCGAATGCAATCTGGCTGAAAAAATTCCGAGGCCGTGTGTACCCACCACAACCAACCCATCCGTGTTCCTTGTTTTAACCATTTCAACAACAACATTCCCGATATCATCAGCAGCTACCTGCTGCCAGTAAGTATCTTCACCTTTCAGCGTATCAGTGGCAAACAACCCGACAGATGTACCGGCAAAATACAATTTCCCGTCTGGCAGGTATAATATTGCTACTGACCTGACCGAAGGCCCGTTTCCGTTGCCACTGGGTACTTCCTCCAGGTTACCGGCTACCCGCGTCCAGCTATCGCCACCATCTTCAGAACTGACAATACTCACAACACCGTAATTGCTGTAAGCAACCAGGAGTTTATTGCCATCATAAGGATCAACGGTAATACTGCTAACATATCCGGCAGCCAGTTTTGAATGATTGATCCGCTCTAGCTGCGGATCACCGGTATTGGCATTATCTACGCGGTACAAATACCGTGAGTTTGTTCCTAAATATAACCTGTGTTCCGGGTTGCTTTTTGAAACGGCCAGGCAGGTGAAATTACGGTTGGGTATCTCAATGGTATCGCTGAGTACTGACCAAGCTGTAGAAATACTATCGAAATTTCCCAGGTACGGCAAAGTGGTCACCTTATTATTGCGCCATAAATGCGTACCTGCCGGCAAATACAAGATATCCTCATCATTGGGGTCAATGGCAAAAGGATTAATAAATAAATAGCCCTGGCCTCCAATCGGGTCGATGCGGGTAAATTGTTTGGGAATTCCGTTGTCATCCAGCTCGAATTTGGCCATTTTCCCCAACTGGCTCGAAAAGATATAATACTTGTGATTGTTTCCAATAGCGCTGTACGAACCATCTCCGTTCATGGGCATAACCCAACTCGCATCCGGACTTGTAGAATTGACAAAATAGTTTCCATTGTCCTGAAATCCGGCAATCAAAATATCATTGGATGCATTTTCTTCAAAATTTATGGTGTAGACCTGGGTGGTCTGATAACCATTGTTCAGAGGTGTCCAAATCACTGTATCTTTTTTACAATCTTCGGTAAAAAATGCACCTCCGTCATTAAAATTATACATGTAGTTTTTTTTAGATGCATGAAATAAAATCACATGCTGATCGGGATGATGGTTGAGATAAACTTTCCAGTAGGGCCGTTGGGTATGAACAGCGTAACCGCCAATTTGAACTGTATTCGAATCGGAGAGGAATCCATCCGAAGAGCGGTAAATATTTGTTCCGCCAAGGAAAATATAATTCGAATCCCAGGGATAAAACTTTATGGCCAGGTTGTACGAACCCTGTGCATTAAAGTCATCGAAACCTTTTTTGCTATGGGCCGGAATATTTTCAGAAAGGTCAGTCCAGTGTCCTCGTTCGGAATTGTTATACCTGTTGATAAAATTGTATTTCCATAGTGAATTCCAGTCCTTTTTTCCTTTATAACCCAGTCCAAGTTTTCCATATCCCTGTGTATGTGCCAGAAAATATACCGAGGTTGGATTTTGTGGATTGAAGTCCATTACAATCCTCTTAAATTCGGGAGGGAATTTCAGGGGTGTGATATTTAAAAAATGAATACCATCCTGAGCGTGCCAGAAACCCTTGTCAGGCCCGTCATTGCTCAGGGTGGCATAAACACTTCCATCAGGGCAGACCATTACGTCAGAAAAGTAAGCAAATGCGCTGGTGCTGCCACCTAAAAGTTTTGTCCAGGTATTTCCGCCATCATTACTGCGGAAAATGGCGCCCAGGGTAGCTGCAAAAACGATGTCTGAATCGTGCCGGCTGCTGTCAAGGGCCAACTTCCATACTATGTCCCACAGCTTGTCGAATTGTACCGTATTAGAGGCTGTTGCACTCAGCGATTGCCAGGATTTTCCATTATCTGTTGATTTGTAAACGCCATTGCCTGCGAAAAATGCACCAGGTCCGCTGGCAGAATTACCATAACCCTCACCGGTTCCGTAATACCAAATTTTTTCCTTTCCTGCCCGTAAATCCTGCACCAGGCTGGTGACACTCAGCAATTCATTATTGGCAGATAGTTTAACCCAGCTTTGGCCATCATCAGGGCTTTCCCAAATTCCCCCTGAAACACTTCCGGCCAGAATTCTTCCCGGAACAGACACATCAAGAGCAGCAGCCCGTGTCCGGCCACCCACATTAAAAGGGCCACGCTTTTCCCAGGTATTCATTCTTAAAAAATTGTCTGACCGTGGAAGAGAGGAAGCAAACCCCAGTTCCTTCATTCTGATATGTTCAGGTATCCTGCCGTTTGCTGGATCCACCAATCGGGTCCGTTCCCATTCCACCCTTGTTTGTAAATCCCCCAATTCAGGTGGATTGAAAGGGAGGGCTCGTATGGACTGAACGTTGCCGGAAGGGGAATTTAAACGGTCAATAATTTCGTAGAAGCCAACAGCAACTACTATGGCTATTAAAATATATCTGTAGAATGACTTTTTAAACATGATAAGATGGCTACTTAATCCAAAAAGTCTTTAATAGCCGAAAAGTACGCATTTTTGTCGGTGGAAAAGGTGTTGGTTTTATTGGCGCCCTTTACCAGGTAGGTTTCGGTCAGTTTCTTTTTGGCCTTAGACAGTTCCTTCAAATCTTCGGGTGTAAAAATCGGGTCTTCTGTACCTGAGATCAGGAAGATACCGGTTAACCCACTGCCCTTTTCTTCCAGTGCATATTTAGGTTCCATGATGGTTTTATCATACCCAAGCGGCATCATAATAGTTTGGCCATAGGCCTGTTCATACCTTTTTTGAGTTTGTTCAAATGTCAGGTAAGGAGAATCAGCAATGATTTTACTGACCTCGGGCCTGTTGGCACCGACCCCAATCGAAAGTCCGGCCCCTATGCCAATGCCGTAAAGATGCACGGTTTTTAACGAGCCATAATCTTTTTTCACATAATCAATGGCTGCATTCAGGTCCTTTTCAAATTGCGAATAGATAAAGAAATTTTTATTGATTTTGAATTCATCGCTGCCTCCGTATCCACGGTAATCATAAGTCAATACATAATAACCAAGGGAAAGAAAATTGGATGCGAGTTCAATCAGGTCGGCCATGTTGCCATCACCATCATCACTCAGAATGACAACCTTCCTCGATTGTTTGTCGGTGGCCTTATAAAACCATCCCTGAAGCTCCAGGTTGTCTGCTGTCCTTATCTTAACTGAATAATAAGTCAATCCGTAATCTCCCGGATTGGTGGCATATTCCTTCACCGGATTGAGCGCCATGAGTTGTAAAAATACAATTGAAGCTAAGAATGTGAGGTACATCTTTTTTATCATAAGCCAAAATTTTCGATTGTTTGAAAATTCAAAATTATGAAAATGCTTTGGCTCTATGGTTATAATTGATAAAAAAGAAAATCGAACCAGGTTTTGTTATAATTTCTTGTTCAATTCCGTCCTGTTTGTGAAAAAATCACCTAATCTTGTTGTAAATAATAGGTTGATAAAATGGACAGGCAAATACTCAGATTGGCGTGGCCAAATATATTAAGCAACATTACCGTGCCGTTGCTCGGACTTGTCGACCTGGCGATCATGGGCCACCTGGATTCACCTGTCTATGTTGGGGCCATTGCCCTGGGGGGCATAATCTTCAATTTTCTTTACCTGGGCTTTGGCTTTCTGCGTATGGGCACTGTGGGATTTACCTCGCAGGCGCTCGGTAGCCGCCAGTTGGATGAAGCACTGGCCTACCTTGCCCGCGGACTCATTGTCGCTCTTATTTTCGGCTTGTTGTTTATTACTATTCAAATCCCCATTGCTAAAATCAGCTTTTATTTTCTACATGGTTCAGTTGACGTAGAAAAAAATGCCCTGCAATATTTTTACATCCGGATATGGGCGGCTCCGGCTGCGTTAAGCCTTTTTGTTATGAACGGTTGGTTTCTCGGGATGCAAAATGCCAGGTTCCCCATGATGATAACTATTGTTGTAAACCTGGTCAATATCGTCCTGAATTTCTTTTTTGTTTATGTTTTAAAAATGAAGGCAGATGGCGTAGCCCTGGCCACCACACTGGCACAATATAGTGGTTTAATCCTCAGTATTCTCTTGTTTTGGGCTACTTACAAAAGGTTGTTCCTGCACTGGAAACCCATTCTGCTCCGAAACGTGGCCAAATTCAAAGGTTTTCTTCATGTCAATGCCGATATTTTTATCCGAACCATTTCTATCATTTTCGCGCTGGCATTCTTTACATCAGTATCTGCCAAAGAAAACGACCAAACCCTGGCTGCCAACCAGATTTTGTTACAGTTTTTTTTCATTTTCTCCTATTTTGCCGATGGCTTTGCCCATGCTGCCGAAGCCCTTACAGGGAAATTTCTCGGGTCTAAGAATGTCTCATCGTTTAGGTTAAGTGTTCGCAGGTTGTTTAGGTTCGGACTGTTTGTCACAGTGGGGTTCGTCCTGGTTTTTGGCCTTGGGGGTAACGGTTTATTCAGCCTCATGACCAACCAACCTGAGCTGATCTCATTTGCAAGGCCCTATATCTTTTGGACTACCTTAATCCCGGTCACGGCCTGTGCCGCCTTTATCTGGGACGGCATTTATATTGGCGCCACTGCATCTAAAATTATGAGGAACACCATGCTTTTTGCCACTTTTATTATTTATATCCCGGCCTATTACCTGCTACACCTCCGGCTGGGCAATCATGGCCTCTGGCTGGCTCTCAATATTTACCTGCTATCAAGGAGTTTATTGATGACATTTTATTACAAAAGCCGGATATTGAATTTATTCAATTAGTAGCTGATAATATATTCATTCTCCCACCACACACTCCATCACCATCAACCCTGCCTGTTCTTTGAGAGCGGAGCTTACAGTATCTTTAACAAACCCGGAAGCTGCCACTTTTCTAAATCTGACACCCTGAGCGGCTACATCCTTTTCAATATCAGCCGGAACATGCGATACAAAGTATTCGTCATATTCAGCCTGTTTTTTCGGCCCGTCCAGGCGCTCAAATATTTTTCCACCACCATTGTTGAACACAACCACCAACAGGTTGTCCGGCCGGTATTTGTTCCACAGGGCATTCCTGTCGTACCAATAACTTTGGTCACCAATTAAGGCAATATGCTTTCTATCCGGTGCAGCCAGTGCAGCACCAACAGCTGTACTCAGGCAGCCATCAATACCGGATGTACCCCTGTTAGCATAAACTTCAATGGTTTGGGCATGTTTGTTTTGATGTAACCCCAGGTTATTGGCCTGTCGCACCAGCAGGCTGTTGCCACAATGCAATACTGAGCCTTTTGGTAATTGGCGAATGATCTTATCTACAACTGCCAGTTGAATATCCGTATTGATTTTTTGTTCAATCTTTAGGGCTGCTTCGTTGTCTGCATCTTCCCAGTTTTTGTAATACCGTGCATAATCAGTTCTTTCAAAATACCGAAAATGTTTTAACAACATCCTGAAAAATTGTACCGGTTCAAGGTGAAGTGTTTTTGTCAGGGCAAAATAAGGATCTACTTCTTCGTCATGCGGATTAATATGCCAGTGTTGTTCCGGTTTGTATTTCCTGAAAAATTCCCTGACCACTTTGGAAGTGTCGTACCGGCCAAAGGTAATCAGCACGTTCGGTTTTAATGTTTCCTTTACCTCATCACCAGCCTTTTTGAGTACCAGTTCCGGGTACATGACAGCCCTGTCCATCCGGTGGATATTTGCCAGAATATCACGTACAAATACAATATCGGTCATATTCAGCAGCTTGTTCAGTATCCTGCGCAGGCGTGCATCAGGTGCATGGCTTCCCGCATAGACCATGATACGGTTGTGGGCAACCAGTTTTTCCATCAACTCTTTCTGCTCCTTTGCTGAAAATGATTGTTGTTTTTTTTTCTCGATTTCGATTGTTCGGTCAGGTTCATCATATTCAGGCTGCGCCCCATCGGTATAAAAGGGTTCGTCAACAGGTAGGTTGATCTGCACCGGGCCATTTTGAGTTACTGCCAGGTTGAGGGCTTTGCTTATAGTGGCAAATGCTTCATCCGGTAACAGGTCATCATCGGTATCCAGCCTGACCAGAAAGCTGCCCAGCACATTGGGTTCATAAATGCCTTGCTGAAAAATAGTTTGGTTTTCAAAACGGTTTTGTAAATATTCCGGTCTGTCAGAGGTAAGCGCTATCAATGGAATTCGCTGGTTGAAAGCTTCTGCCATAGCCGGGGCATAGTTCAGGGCTGCCGTACCGGATGTGCAAACCATAGCAACCGGGCCTCCGCTTTGCCTGGCCAGGCCGAGCGCTATATAAGCAGCAGACCGTTCATCGTTAATGATGTAATGTCTGATTCCCGGCATTCGCATAAAGGTCAGGGCAAGAGGGGCCGACCTTGAACCAGGAGACAATACTACATGCTCTACTCCGGCCTTTTTACACGCGCTAGACAGTTGATACAGGTTTGAATATAACCGTTTAATGCGATTTTCCATTTCAATATTTTTAGATAGTATTGAGTACAGCTTCTATCAGTGTATTCATTTTATCGTTGGTTTCATCAAATTCGTGCGATGGGTCTGAACCTTTTACAATACCTGCCCCGGCAAAAAGTACCATTTTAAGCGGCCTGAGCTCCATACAACGAAGGTTCACATAGAACATGGCTTCGGATTTACTGTAATACGGGCCCCAGAACCCGCTGTAAAACCAGCGTGGCAGCAACTCATTCTTTTTGATAAATGAAAAGGCCTCATTGACCGGGTATCCACATACAGCCGGTGTAGGATGAAGGGATTTGAGTATTTTCCAGGGTGATAAATGGCTTGTTCCTTCTAACCGGGTGAGAATATGTTGGATATTACCGGCAGAAACCACAGCCGGTTCATGGATGCTTACCTCCAGATTAAGCGACCGTAGTTGTTTAGCAATATAATCCGTTACAATTTGCTGTTCAGATTTGTCCTTTTCTGAAAACTGTTCTATGGAAGTGTTCCCATCTTCTACCCTGGTACCGGCAAGAGCGTTGGTAAAAAACTTATTCCCCCGGAGTTCCAGAAGTAACTCAGGTGAGGCACCTAACCATGTACCTATTTCTGGTCCCATCACATAGCAGGCAAATGAATGGTTGTAATTTTCATTCAATTCGAAAAATAGGTTAACGGGGTTATATTCAGGGTTGAATTCTATCATTTTCTGCCTGGCAACAACAACTTTTTTTAACCTGCCGGTTTCAATTTCAGACAGGGCGCTGTTCACAAGCTTTTCATAATACTTTCTTGACGGGATCACCGGTGCATAGCGATGTTGCACATAGCTTTCGGCATTTAGTTCTTCCGTACCGTCAAAATCCAGGTCATAAAACATATATTCTGAAGGAATAACCCACACTTCACCCTGATGGTCAAAAGGTGAAATTACAAATTCATTGTTCCTGATCTCCGAAAATTTTACTTTTCTCGCATTGCCTATAAAACAGGTGACTGTTGTCTCACCCGGAGGGCAAAACATGGCTATCGACAATCCCTGGATAAAACAGGCGCTAACTATTTTACTGTACTGCCCGACCAGTGTTTCGCGATCTGCTTTATGGTTCTCAGGTGATTGCATAACAGTTAATTTTCTGATCAAAATTAAGGTGTGCACAGAACTTGAAAGGAAAGTTTTAAAAGAAGGGGGTTCCCTATTGGATATTTGATGTTTATGTCTTTCAATGATAGTTTACCAAATAGAATAAGAGGCTGTATTTCAAATACACCAGTCCATTAATCATCCAATAAAAAATGCCTGCACCTTCACATTAAAAATCAAAACGTCCAAATCATGAGCCACATTATCCCCTGATTTTCAAGCATCAATATTTTGCGTCAAAAATTCAGGAATTTTTCAGGTTAAGTTGAAAATCTTAATTTCGCATACCGAAAGATGAAACAATGACAAACCTGCAACAGCAACCACCACCGGAAATAGTTTTTGATGATATAGGCAAAGGGCCGACAGTAGTTTTTCTTCACGGATTTCTCGAATCCAAAGAAGTTTGGGCTGAATTTGCTGATAAACTTTCCAGGTGGTACAGGGTGATCAACATCGACCTCCCCGGACATGGCCATTCAGACAACATCGCTGAGGTTCATACCATGGATTTAATGGCCGAAGAAGTCAGGAATATCCTCGAAATTCTCGGTATTAATAAAGCAGTACTCGTTGGCCATTCCATGGGTGGCTATGTGGCCATGGCTTTTGCCAGCCGTTTTGGGAACATGCTTAAAGGCTTAGTTCTTTTTCATTCCCATGCCGGTGCTGACAGCCCTGAACAGATGAAGAACCGTGACCTGGGCATCAGGGCAGTCGAAAACGACCATTTGGGTTTTATTGCCTCCTTTACCCCTACGCTGTTTGCACCTGAAAATGTGCCCTTATTCGGCAATGAAATCCATAAACTTGCAAATATTGCCGGGAGCACTCCGGTGACAGGAGTTATTGCTGCTATGAAAGGTATGAAAGAAAGGCAGGATACAACACCAACTTTACAAAAACTCAAAGTTCCAGGGTTGGTTATAGCCGGTGATAAAGATGACAGGATCCCTGTTGACATGCTCAAAGAACAAATTGGTGGCAACCCTAAAATCCGTCTGGTAGTTTTGGAAAATACCGGGCACATGGGTTTTGTTGAATCAAAGGATAAATCTTTTAAACTTATATCAAACTTCTGCCGGTCAGCCTATCAAAAAAAGAAATAATCCATGCAAGCTTATCTCAACCTGCTACAGAAAGT
This sequence comes from uncultured Sphingobacteriales bacterium, assembly GCA_964625265.1. Classification (GTDB taxonomy): domain Bacteria; phylum Bacteroidota; class Bacteroidia; order CAILMK01; family JAAYUY01; genus CAYNBC01. Next base: position 23,207 of record CAZVAY010000003.1, read on the forward strand.
CCTGGATGAAGGTGTCAAAAAAGATGACCGGACAGGTACAGGTACCCTCAGTATTTTCGGCTATCAGATGCGATTCAACTTATCAGACGGGTTTCCTGTGGTAACTACAAAAAAACTTCATCTGCGTTCTATCATCCATGAATTATTATGGTTCCTTCAGGGTGATACCAACATCAACTACCTGAACGACAACAAGGTTACAATCTGGAACGAATGGGCTGACGAAAACGGTGATCTGGGCCCGATATACGGTGCGCAATGGGTTCGCTGGCCCGATGGCAAAGGTGGGTCTATCAACCAGATACAAAAATGCGTGGATACCATTAAAACCAATCCTACATCACGCAGGATCATCGTTAACGCCTGGAATACAGGACAGCTGGATGAAATGGCTCTTACCCCCTGCCATGCCATGTTCCAGTTTTACGTTGTAAACGGAAAACTGAGTTGTCAGCTCTACCAACGCAGTGCCGATTTATTTCTTGGCGTTCCGTTCAATATTGCTTCCTATGCTTTGCTCACCCACATGATGGCACAGGTTTGTAACCTTCAACCGGGGGATTTTGTCCATACTTTTGGAGATGCACACCTATACCTTAATCACCTCGACCAGACCAGGTTGCAATTGAGCCGCAAACCATTAGCTTTGCCACAATTAAAACTTAATCCGGATGTCAAAGATATTTTTGGTTTCAAATATGAAGATATTGAACTGACAGGTTACAACCCGCATCCTGCCATCAAAGCACCTATTGCAGTTTAACAAAAGAAATTTATGATCTCAATAATTGTTGCCATTGCTTCAAACAACGCCATAGGAAAAAACAACGACCTTCTTTGGCATCTGCCCAACGACCTGAAACGGTTTAAACGCCTGACAACAGGCCATAAAATTATTATGGGTAGAAATACTTTTTTATCTCTTCCTATCCGGCCCTTGCCCAACCGGACGAGCATTGTGATTACCGATGACAAAAATGATCATTTCCCCGGAGCATCCTGTGTTTATTCCGTTGAAGAAGCCATACAACATGTTGAACCAGGCGAAGAAGCCTTTATCATAGGTGGAGGAATGGTTTATAAGCAGTTCCTCCCTCTTGCCGCTAAACTTTACCTTACCCTGGTCCATCATGATTTTGATGCCGACACTTTTTTCCCTGAAATTAATTATTCCGAATGGGAAGAAATAGAAAGAACTGATAACAAGGCAGACGATAAATTTCCTTTCGATTATACTTTCCTGACCCTTGTACGAAAAAATTCAGGCCAATGATCCTGTCGCTTATTGCAGCACTCTCCGACAACTATGTAATTGGAAAAAACAAAGGTATGCCCTGGGAAATGCCGGCCGACATGGCTTATTTTTTCAAGACTACCCGGCATCACCATGTGGTCATGGGCAGACGTACTTTTCATGAATTTGGTGTGAGCAAACCTTTGCCTGACAGGGTGAATATTATTGTCAGCCGCCAACAGGATTTTCACCCACCCGGTGTAATAGTTAAATCCTCTTTGGATGAAGCTATCGACTATGCCCGGAAAGACGGGGAAACAGAAATATTTTTTATTGGAGGAGGTAAGTTGTACGGCCAGGTGATTGACCGGGTTGATAAAATGTACCTGACTTTTATCCATACCACCATCGTTGATGGGGATACTTTCTTTCCCCGCTTCGACTACCGAAAATGGCAGACAGAAAGTGAAGAGAAGTATATGAAAGACAAGGATAATCCTTTCGATTATACTTTTACTGTGTTGAACAGGAAATAATCTGTTTTAGTCTTCACTGAACTCAATAAGGGTTTTCCTGTACTCATTGAAAATATTAGAACGGGAAACAAATCCCAGGTATTTACCTTTATCAAGGACTGGCAGATTCCAGTTTCCGGAGTTACGGAATTTTTGCATGACCTGGTCCATGGTATCAGAAGTGGATACAACCTGAGATGGGTGAATCATCAATTCATGGACATAGGTATTGTCATAAACTTCAGGATCAAACATGATATTGCGGATTTTATCCAACGGTATTAATCCCAGAAAATGGTTTTCTTCATCAAGGACAGGAAAGATATTTCTTATTGACTTCTTTATTGCCTCAACCACATCCCCAAGGGTTTGATCCGGGTGCAAAGTGATAAAATTCGACTCCACCAGCTTCTCTACATTTAGCCTTGACAATACGGTCTTGTCTTTGTGGTGTGTCAGTAATTCACCTCTCTTTGCCAACTGAATAGTATAAACTGAGTGAGGTTCAAAGTACACGATAGTCATAAAAGAAATTGAAGCGGTGATCATCAGTGGAAAAAACAACTGATAGCCACCGGTTATTTCTGCAATGAGGAATATAGCTGTGAGTGGCGCATGTAACACCCCGGCTATGGTTCCTGCCATACCCACCAGGGTAAAGTTGGTGGAAGATATACTTCCTAGTCCAAGCAGGGTAGCAAGTTTGGAGAAAGCAAAACCCATGGTAGCGCCCATGAAAAGTGTCGGTGCAAAAATACCCCCTACGCCCCCGGCTCCGAAAGTGATAGAAGTAGCCACCACTTTCAGTAGAGAAAGAAGCCCAAAAAATGCCAGGATCCACCAGGCATTGGTCATCAG
>CAZVAY010000004.1:0-25364 GCA_964625265.1 uncultured Sphingobacteriales bacterium
CAGCATGGCTGCCCTGATGTATTCAATAGGTGCAGGGTCGCCAATACCGGCTGCATGATTGTAAATCAGGTATTTTTGAAAATCCCTGACCTGGTCGTCATTCAGTACTACTTCTGAAAATTCACCAATACCGGTGTTCACCCCATACATGATCTCATGGGCCTCAATTTTCCTTTCCAGCATAGCCCTGCATTTTTTTATCCTGCCAAGGCAATTGTCCGATAATTCAACCTTTTCATTATTTCTTGCAACCCTAACAACTTCTTCTATTGTTATTCTATGACCATCAATTTTAACTGTCATTGTTCTGTTGGTTAATAGTATTTAACTCTTAATATTAAGGATGTCAAAAGTAAAACATTTTGGAATATTTGATAGGGTTTAATCTACTTATGTTATTTAAGTAACATTTTTTTGTTTTCATTCTCAGGATATAAGGAATTGAGGCAGAGAAACAGATAAATCCTGTAATTAGAAATTTCCGGGAATTCCATTAAGAAAATATTCCATGGAGTAATATCCCATGAACCTGACAGGACTATAAGAGTCATCAGGCCTGACAAAAGTCCGTGCAATGCCATAATTCTCGTTAGGAAAAAGGGTATCATTATTTTTCTGATGATAATTCGGGGTTAAATTTTTTTGAATGAAATAAATTCTTATAAATTTGACTTGTTATTTTAGTCACAGAATTTCTTTAAATCGTTAATATGTCGAATTGGATAAACAAAACAATTGCATCTATTATCCCTTTGATGCCTAAACAATTTGTTTGGCTTTTCAGTAAAAGATACATTGCCGGTAAAACACTCGAAGATGCTATCCGGGTTGCAAAGGAGCTAAATGGTCAGGGAATTCTTGTCACAGTTGATATCCTGGGGGAATTCATTTCTACACTCGATGAAGCTGTGAAAAACAAAAATGAATATCTTGATGTGATTGACCGGGTAATGAATGCCGGTATTCAGGGTAATTTTAGCTTAAAACCAAGCATGTTCGGATTGCTTCTTGATGAAGACGTATGTTACAGTCACATTAAAGAGATCGTTACAAAAGCAGCTTCCTATCATAATTTCATCCGGATTGATATGGAAGATTCTCCCTGCACTGATAAGGAAATTGCACTCTTCAAGCGCCTGAAAAATGACTATCCAACAAATGTAGGCCTTGTATTTCAGGCATACCTGAAGAGGACGTTGGAGGATATTAAAAGTCTTGAATATTTACATTCCCGGGAAAATCCTGTCAACTACAGACTCTGCAAGGGAATTTATGTTGAACCAGCTGGTATTGCCTTCAAAAATTATGAAGAAATCAATCATCACTATCTGGAAGACCTTGATTATATTTTCTCGAAAGGAATGTATCCGGGTATTGCTACCCATGATAAAAAACTGGTCGAAGGCGCTTACGAATTGATTGATAAATATCAACCGGATACGAAGGATTTCGAATTTCAGATGCTCTATGGAGTTACCCCCGAATTAAGAAAATCTATTGTCGATAAAGGATACCAAATGCGTGTATATGTGCCATTTGGGGAACAATGGTTTGCTTACTCGACCAGAAGGTTAAAAGAGAATCCCAATATGGTGTGGTTAATTTTAAAAGCGTTATTTGTAAGAAATTAATAAATATGCATTTCCTTAAAAAAAATCTTTCTATTTTTGAATAACGATGGGTGTTTAAAGTAAACTTCAATATTAGGTTATGAAAAAGGGTCTGGCGCTTGGACAAAAAATTGGTTTATTATTTTTTTTATTTCTTTCAGGTATTAATATGCTGTATGCCCAGCCATTACCTCCCAATCCGCAATCACCACTTTTTGGAGGTGCGACAATCCTGGTCATCATCGGTATTATTTTTGGGGTTCGCAAGTATTACAAATCAAAAAAGCAGGAGTAGTCCGTACCCTGAATCATTTTTACCATGGATACATATTTTAAAATAGCTGCTGAAGAGGCAGAATACGGCATTATGCATAACCATGGTGGTCCTTTTGGTGCTGTCGTTGTCATGAATAATAAAGTGATTTCTGTTGCCCATAATGAAGTTGTTTTAAGGAATGACCCCACTGCCCATGCCGAAATTCTGGCTATCCGGGAAGCCGCCAAAAAAATGTCTGATTTTAATCTCAGCGGAGCCATCCTTTATTCAACAACTGAACCCTGTCCCATGTGCTTGTCTGCCATTATGTGGGCACGTATCTCAAAAGTCGTTTATGCCTGCTCAAGGGAAGATGCCTCCAGAGCCGGATTTGATGACAGCCGTTTTTATGAAGCTATCAGTAACCTGGAGCATCAACAACTGGTAACGATGACGCAAAAACAATCGGATGAATGTCAGGAAGTATTTAGAAAATACCGGTCGCTTGACAATAAAACCCATTATTAATGCTGAAAATTACGCCCGGCCTTCTTGCTGTTACTACAGAAAATGCCCGAAAAAGTCCCCGAAGCAGGCAACATTATAATTTTCATCAATCGTATCAGGAACCGGTTCAGCGGTTGCTCAATGCGATGGAGCCGGGTTCCTATTTCCGTCCCCATAATCATATTGATTCAAACAAGATTGAGATTTTGTTGGTTCTGGAGGGACGAGCAGCCATTGTATTGTTTGATGATAGCGGAAACATAATCGATCATATTATTTTGTCTAAAGATGGAAACAGGGGTGTTGAATTATATCCGGAAGAATGGCACATGATCATTCCTTTGGAAAATGGAACAGTTCTTTATGAAATAAAAGAAGGCCCTTTTATTGAAGAACAAAAGAAGGTTTTTGTTGAATGGGCTCCGGAAGAAGGAAGTCCCGAAGCGGCTGAATACGTGGAAAGTATTAAGAGGAAAATTGGTTTGAGTGGTTAATGCCCTTTTCTGAGCAACAAGATTTTTTTCATATTTACAAGGTACACTCCGGTCAGGATCAGACCTATCCAAAGGACATAAATCAGGTTGAAAGGTTCACCATCCCAGATTCCCCAAAACACGGCAACAAGAGGGATCATATAGGTGACGGAAGCTGCAAATATGGAGCTTGTTAACTGTATGAGTTTATTGAACAATACCAATGCAAGGGCAGTACCGATAACAGACAGAATAACCAAATACCCCATACCTTCAGGAAAGCGTGGGTTTGTCTTTGCCACCTGTAGGAAATCCGTAAAACCAAATAAAATAATTGCGACAGGGAATGCCAGCGACAACAGGGCAAAAGCAGTGATCTTGACGGGTTTCATGTCTCCCAGGAAGGTTTTGACAATATTGACATTGAAGGCATAACAAATTGTTGCCATAATAATAAAAGAGGCATATTTCATGTTAAACTCAAAATTTCCGCCCCCGGAAATACTGATGAGACCGACTGCACCTACCAGCCCAATGAACACACCTGTGACATTGAACCATTTGGTTTTTACCCTGAATATCGTAACTGCCACAATCAGCGTAAACAAGGTGGTCAGGGAGTTGAGGACACCGGCAACGGAACTATCAATACCATGTTGGGCAATGGCGTACAGATAAGCCGGAAACCCATTACCAAGCAACCCGGCTAAAATCAAATATTTCCATTCCTTTTTAGTAACTTTTTTTATGCCTCTGATCCCAAAAGGTAACAATGTAAGGGCTGCCAGTAAGATACGGATTGAGCCTAATTGGGCTGAAGAAAAAACCTCCAATCCTTTTTTTATCAGGATGAATGATGTGCCCCAGACAAGCACAAGAAAAAGCAGGATAAGCCAGGATATTAGTTTTGGAGATTTCATTGGTAAATTATTGGACAGGCAAAGGTAGTTATACCGAATCGGATAAGATTTGCAAAAGAAGAACAAACATGGGAATAAAAATCAGTTTTTGGCCCGGACAACCGGGAGCAGCAACAGCGCAAAAACAGAAACTACCATCATTGCTTGTCCGATTCCAAAGCTGTCGGCAATGGAGCCCAGGAGGATAGCTAACCCGCCTGCTATTAATGATTTCAGTTGTGATTCTGTTGATAGGGCAGTAGCAAGAATGTCCTTGTCAAGTTGGTCGGCCACATAAGCCATACCGGCTGGTTTTCTCAGGTTTTCTATCATAAAAACCAGGACATAAAAACCGACTGCCAAAATATACCACTTGATGGAAAAGAAAACCCCCACTGAAATTCCCGCCAGCAGCCCGGTGACCAAAGTAAGGTTCAGGGGACGGGACAATTTGCTAAAACGGCCGCTGAAATTTCCGGCTGCCCGTGCACTGAATGAACTCAGAAGGTATATGACAAAATAAACTATTCCGATAACCAAAGCAGTCTTTGATTTTTCTTCCATAAGAAGAAATACAGGTAACGTAAGCGCCAGGCTCTGTATGACCGGTTGAATATAATCTTTGACAGATTTATAGTAAGCACTGAAAATGGCTGTATTTCCGATGGAACGTACAATGTTGATATTTTTAAAAGAAAAAATAAAATCTTTGATCACCGACCTGAAATTACTCATCATTATTCCCTTGTTAATAACAGATCTTCTCCCATCCAGTTCTTTTGGATAGCTCAGTATCAGGAAAAAATTCAGGGCAAATGGAAGGATAGAAATGAGAAACACTGATGAATAGTTCCCATTAATCAATACAATCATGGCAGCTAAGAGTGCAGACAAGGCTGAACCTAACTGGGAAAAGGAACGGGTATGGCCATAGTAATAGACTTTCTGGTCCTGCCAGCCTTTAAGTTTCAGGTAATCAAATATCATAGCTTTATGTGTGCCGGTCCTGAAAGCATCCCCCAGTGCATACAAGAGCATAGCTACCATCAATGGGTAGAAACCGGGGGAGAGGTAGAAGGCAACAAAGGAGATCATATAAAACCCGAATGAAGTCAGCATTGTTCTTCTTCTGCCCAAGGCATCGGCAGCAATACCGGCCGGAATTTCGAGAATGTTGCGGGTAATTTCCCTGACAGCATATAAAATCCCGATTTGGGTAAAACTTATTCCTTTTTCGACAAAGAACAGCAACAGAAACGGCTCAAAGAATTGCAGGTTTTTTAAAAATCCGTACGCACAGAATTTTACATATTGCCTATCCTTTATAAAGGTTTTTTTCATATTTCGAAGATAACTCAATTAGCACTTATAAGGGAGTAACCATATTCGAAATAAGAAACAGATAGTGAAGAATTGAAATGTAAAGCCGGGAATAAGTTTATTTTTCATCCTTAAGCAATGCCTTGACAATCAAGGCAGCCAGGAAGAAAAACACCTCGCCCGACATATACCAAAGCCTCCCTAAAACAGAAATTGCAGTGGCTGTTTCTATTCCAACGCCTGCCTGGTTCAGGAATACAACCAGGATCCCTTCCCTGATGCCGATCCCACCCGGGCTGATAATAGCAATTACACCCAATGTGTTGGCAAGTGCCAGGATAAATAATGATTGAAAACCGTAATCCACCCCCAGGGACAGTAAAAGAAGATAAAACCCGCTACTCCAGAACAGCCACATTAACAGGTAATAATAAAAAACACTTTGAGAATCTTTTATCTTAATCAGGGGGAGGTCCATTTGTTTCCCGGTCAGCCTGTGAATGATCCTGAGAATAAATTTGTGAATAAAACTGTTGTTAAAATAAAGCAACAGTAAAAAAAAGAAAGCAAAATAAAACAGATAAACCCACCTGGAACCCGTTAGCCCGGAGAGCGCAAACATGCCCATCACCAGGCCGGCAATGATGGATAAAACCTGTGCTTTCAATGAAATCAATCCGGTTTCTTTCATACTGGTTTTGCTTCGTAAACCTATATAACCTGCACGCCCCAAAACAATCATGATCTTACCCGGAATATATTTTGTAAAAATATACAATCCTTCGCTGACCAGTGCCCTGTTATAAGCTGTTGGAATATGATGTTTGGTTAGTAATTTCGCCCAGGCAAGCGGTGAAATGAGGAAACCTGCCCAAAGAACGACAAGCGACAAGGCTAACCGGGAGAATTGAAAATGGAAATCGTGAAAGGCCAGGTAATCTATTTTTGACAGGTAGTACAGCAGGAAAATAACAGACAGGTAAATCAATACCTGGAAAATTACCCTGGCGGTTTTTATCCTTTTGTCAGATTTCATAAAGCCGTTCATTATCCTGCATGTCCATCCACAGGGCAAAGAAAAGTGACTGGATAGAGCTGATCACAAGGAAAAAAATCGTTAGCATCAAGCTATTTGACATGGTAATTCCATGGGTAAATATATCGGGAATGGCCTGGATGATAAAAGGAATTGCCCCCAGAAATAACAAAAATGAAAAATGGTAAAACAAAAACAGCGGATGAAAATCACGGAAAAGATACTTGACCCACAACCGTTTAATAAAAGAAGCGAGGAGAAGAAGGCTTATGGTGGGTACAACTTTCCAGATTTTCATTTTTGAATTTTCACCTACATTGTAAACAGGTTTAATGGCTACTTCCCCTACTTTACAAAAAGCGATATTGAGCCTGACAAGCAAGTCGTTGGGCATGCCGTAGCGCTTGAAAATCCGGTAAATACGGATAGAGTTCAAGGCATCCAGAGAAATGGCAGTATAGCCGCATTGTGTATCGGATATATGCCAGTAACCTGACGCAATTTTTGTAAAAATGGATAAAATAGAATTCCCAAGGAAACGTATTTTGGGGATAACTATCCAGGCACTTTGATGGATGAGCCTGTTCCCTTTAACATAGTCCACCCGGCCTTCGCAAACCGGTTTGATAATTGATTCCAACTCGGCAGGGTCCATTTGACCGTCACCTGCCATGACCGCAGTAACATCCATCCTGTTGTCCTTGCACCACTTATAACCTCTGGCAATGGCGCCACCAACTCCGGCATTTTTTTTCAGGTCAATAAGGACAAATCTGGAATCCGGTTTTGAAACAATGACTTCCGATGGAACAAACCTGCTAAGTTCTTTCTTGTTTTTAAGCCTGGCTATCCGTTCGGCATAGAGATAGGGGGATTTGCCGGAAATGGTTGTATCAGCCCTTATTTCCAGGTTGCTTGTTGTATCATTTTCCTGAATATATTTCCTGCAAACTTCCAAAGTGTTGTCGGGAGAGCAGTCATTAACAACAACAATCCGGTCAACAAAGTCGGGCATGGTTTTCAGTACACCTAGGATCTGATTTTCCTCCTTATAGGCAGGAATTACAACGGCAATGGATTTATCAAGGTACATTTTTTAACTATTGCAATCATTTAAAAGCAAATGTACATGAATTTTTTTCAGTTGAAATTACAGATTGACAAATGAAACCAACCCGAAATATTTCTTCCTATTTTCCGGCTGCAGAAAAATTAAACACATGAAAAAACTCATCGGATTGCGAAGCGTTTTCGATTGAAAAGATTTATTTTGCAATCTTACTAAACAAAAAATATAATTTTACAGAAGAAATATATGTATTTTTGAACGGGTAGTTGAAACGTTGAAATGCCGGAATTTAGAACCACCTTGGGAAATATCGTAACAATGCTGAACCCCCGTGTACCCACAAGGGCCTTGTATTTTGTGGCCTCGTTATTATGGGGCTATGCTTCGTGGAAACTACTCCGGATTGGCCATGGTACAATAGCATCACAACCAGTACGTCACAATTTGTATTATATAGCAGGATTTATTTTATACTTCCCATTTTATTATTTTATATTTTTTAAAATAAACAGGAAACATACAACGCGGATTATGCTCAAAAAGAACAATCTGAGTTGTGTGTTCGGTTTTTTTGATTTTAAAAGCTACCTGATCATGGCCCTGATGATCAGCATGGGTATTTCAGCTAAAAAGATACCGGGTGTTCCTCAGGTTCCGGTGGCTGTTTTATACATTTCTCTTGGCTTGTCATTAGGCTCTTCATGTTTGTATTTTTTATTTGCCGGTATATTCAACCAATGGATGAGAAAAAAATTGTTAAACTCCAAAATACATTGACCATGCGCGTTATTACCATTTTTCTGATTGTAATTTTTGCACTGAATACTGTTTTTGCACAGGATAAAAAGGAAAAACAAAAGAAAGTTAAAGAGGATGATCTTACTACCTATTATGAGCAATCGGGTTATAAAGAAACCCCCACTTATGAAGAAACCATTGAATACTGTAAGAAACTGGCTGATGCATCCGGGATTATTTCCTACCAGACTATTGGAAAAAGTCCTGAAGGACGTGACATTCCATTGCTGGTACTTGACAGGGATGGTTATTTCAGTGCCCGGGAAGTCCGGCAAACCGACAGGATTGTAGTGCTGATACAGGCTGGGATCCATGCAGGGGAAATTGACGGAAAGGATGCAGGGCTTATGCTAATGCGCGACATCGCTGTGGTTGAAAAAAACAGCAACCTGCTTCGTGGTGTTACCCTGTTATTTATACCTATTTATAATGTTGACGGACATGAATATCATTTTGGCCCCTATAGCCGGATCAACCAGAACGGCCCTGAAAAAATGGGTTGGAGGACAACGGCTACAAACCTGAACCTGAACCGTGACTACCTGAAAGCAGATGCACCTGAAACCAGGGCCTGGATCAATCTGTTTGTGGAATGGTTACCTGATTTTTTTATTGACATACATGCCACAGACGGTGCAGATTATCAGTATGTGCTTACCTATGGTATGGAAATGTTTGGAAACCTCTACCCCGGCCTGATTGATTGGCAGAAAAACAGTTTCATTAAAACTGTTGAGAAAAAAATGGATAAAGATGACTTCCCGATTTTTCCTTATGTAGCCTTCAGAAACTGGCACGATCCCCGGAGTGGGTTAAGAACCTGGGGTGGCAACCCCATGCTATCTCATTCGTATGTAGCAATTCAGAACAGGCCAGGCCTATTGATTGAAAATCACATGCTGAAAGATTATAAAACAAGGGTTTCTGCTACTTACCGGATGTTGGTCCATACCCTCGAGGTACTCAATAGAGATGCTAACAAACTGGCTGAACTCAACCTGGAAGCGGATAAATATACTGCCGGTGAAGATTTCAGGGAAATGCCATATCCTGTTGAATTTAAACCTTCACCTGATAGCATAATGGTGGAATTTAAAGGGTTTGAATATGAGGTGGTGAAAAGCGACCTTACAGGAGGGAATTGGTTTCAATACAGTAAAACCCCAAAAACTTTCAACATCCCTTATTTCAACCAAATAATACCCGTGACAAAAGTAACTTTACCCGTAGCCTATATCATTCCCCCGCAATGGACAGAAATCATTGACCGGATTGAATTACACGGTGTAAATTTTTACCGGTTAAAGGAACCTGCAAAAATTAAAGTACAGACTTATCAGTTTTCGGATGTAAAATTTTCATCCCAACCCTTTGAAGGAAGGCAAATGCTGAACAGCTTTGATTATGAAATTATTGAAGAAGAAAAAGAATTTCCTGCCGGAAGTGTTGTGATTGACATGGAACAGGGGGCAGCCAGGGTGGTGGCACAAATTCTCGAACCAGATGCACCCAGTTCGTTACTGAAATGGGGTTTCTTTAATGCCATTTTCGAACAAAAGGAATATGCCGAGTCTTATGTGATGGAAACAAAAGCAAGGGAAATGCTGGAAAATGATCCTGGCCTCAAAGCTAAATTTGATATAAAAATGAAGAATGACAAGGACTTTGCTTCTAATCCACGTGCCATTTTGAATTGGTTTTATACAAATTCCCCCTGGTGGGATGACCGGATAAACAAATACCCGGTAGGCAAGATCATGGATGCCCAAATCCTTAAAGGGTTTATCTATCAATAATTTTGACTAACAGCTGCTGATTATATAGCTGTTCCCATGACAATTGGGTCTTCGGCTTGCTCAATGGATTCAAGCCTGACTTTCACGAAACTGTTTTTTTCGACATTATGGGCTTTGAACTTCACCGGAAAATAATGCTGCCCGTAACCACTGGCCATTCCCTTCTCATCAATTTTTTCAATCAGGACCATTTGCTCTTTCCCTACGAATGACTGACGGTAATTCAATTTGAGTTCATCCGATAAATCCCGGACGATTTTACTTCTGGCTGTTTTAATTCTTTCGGGTACCTGATCCTCCATCCTGGCTGCACGGGTTTTATCCCTGATAGAATATTTAAATGTATGGATATGGGAAAAACCTATTTCCCTTACAACATCCAGTGTTTGACTAAAATCCTGTTTGCTTTCACCGGGAAAGCCAACAATGATGTCGGTGGTGAAATTAAAATCCGGTATCCTTATCCTGATATTATTGACAATATTCCTGAATGAATCAACTGTATAAAACCTTCTCATTTTGCTCAGAATAGCATCAGAGCCGCTTTGAAGACAGAGGTGCAGGTGAGGAGTGAGTTTGGGATGTTTAAAAAGGTCGTTTAACTTTTCTGTAAATCCGTCCGCTTCAATAGATGAAATCCTCACCCGGAAATCACCATCCAGTTCAAGGATCTTTTCAATCAAGCCTTCAAAATTGAAATTTTCATGTTCATACCGGCTGATGTTGACTCCGGTCAGGACAATTTCTTTAAAGCCATAATCAATTACCTGCCGGATATTTTCCAGGATATCGTTCACCGGCCGGCTGATTGCCCTGCCCCTGACGCGCGGTACAATGCAATAGGTACAGAAATTATCGCATCCATCCTGGATTTTGATAAATGAACGGGTATGGAAAGTATCTTTGGCCGGGGCAAATCCGAATTTATCCGTTTCCAGGGATTCAGGAGACTGGATTTCCCCATTGAAATGAGAATTGAGAATATCAAAAATATGTGATTTCTGCTCATTATCGATAAAATAGGTAACACCTGGATGCAATTGCTGAAGCTTTTCCCTTTGGCTGTTTACCATACATCCTGTTACAACCACTACCGGATTGTTGGCCCTTCTTTCAATCTGGTTAAGCGCCTGCATGGACTTGCTGTCGCTCTGGTTGGTAACGGTACAGGTATTAAGCACATAGACATCGGCCTGATTCTTAAAATCGACTACACGAAATTGATGCGCTGAAAACGTGGAGGCTATTGCATCTGTTTCGTATTGGTTGAGCCTGCAACCCAGGGTTTTAAAGGCGATTTTTTTCATACTAAAACTTTTACAAGTTCTCCCTCCGCTGAAAATGCCTCTACAGACCTGATTTCTACTTCAACAAAATTACCGATAAGGGATTCATCCTCCGATTCGAACCTGACAATGGTCTTTCCTTCAGTCAAAGCACTTAAATATCTCTCTTTTCTGTCTTTCCCCCTGACCAGCACAGTGAAGAGTTTCCCAATCATTTCCTGGTTTTTTTCAAGTAAAATTTGTTGGAGAACCCTGGTCAACTTATGGTATCTGTCTTTCTTATCCTGTTTAGAGACATCATCGTTCCATCGCGAACTGGCTGCACCCTGTCTGGGGGAATATTGGGCAATGTATGCCATGTCGAACCTGATGTCTTCAAATGCTTTTACGGTATCCCGAAAATATTCTTCGGTTTCTCCGGTAAACCCGACAATTATATCAGTAAATATGGTAGCGGTGGGTAATTTTGCTTTAATATAATCGGTAATACCTTTGTATTTATCGAAGGAATGATTCCGGTTCATTTTGATAAGCATCGAATCATTGCCTGATTGAAGGGGAAGGTGTAATTGTTTGGCCAAACAGTCATATTTGGCAATCACATCAATAAGTTCCCGGCTCATGTCACGGGGATGGGGTGAAGTAAAATACACCCAGAATTTTTTACCGGATTGTAAGCCGATTTTGCCAATTTCATCCATTAACTGTGGAAAATTCAGTTCCGCTCCCTTTTTATCAAGGCCATAGGAATTTACATTTTGCCCCAGCAAGGTAATTGATTTATATCCGGCATCGACCAGTTCCCTTAATTCGTCCAGAATTTCTTCCGAGGGCCTTGAAACTTCCCTGCCACGGGTGTAGGGAACAGCACAAAAAGTACAGAATTTATCGCATCCGTTCTGGATGGGTATAAAAGCCTCGAATTTTGATTCGTATTGGGGTTTGACACTCCAGAATTTAAATATATGGTCATTCTTTTGCGGAATGAGTTTTCCTTTTTTTATCAAAACCGGGGCAGGGCCTGCTTCAGGTTTTATAGTTGCCTCATTCGTGGATTTGGCTAGTGTCTCGTGTTCATTAACCTGGGAAAAGGCAGACGAAACGCCATATTGCCTTAGCATTTGGGGCATTTGTTCCACATCGCTGACGGGAAAAACAAGGTCAAAAAGTTTCAGGAACTTTTCCTGGTCAGCGGGAAGGATGCAACCAGTAACAAAGGTGATCAGGTTTTTGTTATTTTTCCATTTGTTCCATTTCGCTATTCGGCTGTAAACTTTATCAATGGCTTTCTGGCGAACTGAACAGGCTATAATGCCCAATAAACCGGCTTCCTCTTCTTTATCCGTTAAGCTGAACCCCATTTCGTCAAATACGGTTCTGACACGCTCGCTGTCCGAGATATTCATCTGGCATCCCAATGTGATCAGGTGGTATTTCATTCAGGTGAAATATTTTTTACTGGTTTCCGGGCATTCATGCGAAATGCTAATCAAACAGCAAAGTTCGGTAAATATTAAAAATATACTTCCGTAAAAATCTGCTCGTGAGTAAAGCCTTTGGATTGCAAAACAGGCCTGGCTTCAATGATCATATTGGAGTTACCGCATAGGTATACCAACGTGTCTTTATCAATATCATGTTCTTTGAGCCATGAAGTCACCCGGCCATGATAGTGGCCATTCTTGTCTGCCGTTGTGCAGGCTATATAATTTTGATATTGCTCCGCTTCATATATTTCGAAGCTGTGCCTGATACCATGAAGAAGGGTATACTTCAGCCTGGGATATGACCTGATAAAGCTTCTAAAAGGAGATATACCCGTCCCCGTGGCAATAAAAAGAAATTTCTTTTCCAGGTCTTCGTGGCTTATTCTGAAGAAGCCAACTGCACCTTCAACAAATAATCCATTACCGGCCTCGAGGTTTTGTAACTGTTTGCTAACGACACCATCATCCACCTCTTTAACCAGAATTTCCAGGTATGGGTCATTTTCACCGCTGTAAACAGAGTATTCACGCACTTCATCTTCGGATGTTTTTCCGACCAGGATGTGTTGTCCTGCCTGAAAATTTATATCATTTCGCTCGAATTGCAATACAAATGTTGATTCAGTAAGCTGTCGTTTCTCTATTATTTTGCTGTTGGTTGTTGTCAGAATCATGATAATTTGGTTTCCTGATGGTTATTTTGAGGCTGCAAATCAAGTTAATTATTCGGGAAGAAACAATATTATTTGAAATGTATCTAATTAACTACAGCTTTGAATGAATAACTTACTTCAATAACTAATCAAATACTTTGGAACCAGTTTTTGATCATTTGATGGCCATATTCAGTTTTGTACGATTCGGGGTGAAATTGTACCCCTGCAAGGAGAAATTCTTTGTGCCGGATAGCCATAACCTGACCATCCGTATCCCGGCACAAGATGCTGAATGAATCCGGGATAGCCATTGGGTCAATTACCCAGGAGTGATACCGCACTGCTTTAAAATTTTCGGGGATGCAGTTGAATAAGCTGTCACCCCTGGTAGTGACCTTAATTTTACAGGGCTCGCCATGAATTATTTTCACGGATTTTATTAGTTTATTCGCAAAGGCACAAGCCATGGCCTGCATACCGAGACACACGCCAAACATAGGTTTTGTGCCAGCCTGTGCCCTGATGAATTCCAGTAAGCCGGGGTATTCTTCGGGCAAACCGGGGCCGGGAGAAATCACCACGGAACTATATGCACCTGCCTGGATATTGTTTATCTCATCCACACAAATAATGTCGGATTTATATCCGGTAGAAGTCTCAATTAAATGGGAAAGGTTTCGCGTAAACGAATCATGATTATCGATGATGAGTATATGATGCATTTACTGGTTTAGTTCAAAGTTACGCATTTGATTTGATTTTGTTGAAATTTGCTTTTCATGCATCCTCAATTGCATTATATTGAATCAATGAATTCTTTGGGTAAAAGAAGAGTCCCTTTTCTGTTTATGATAGATTTCATGGGAGAGAACTCTGTTGTTCAGCCTTTGGAATCAATTAACCCCGAAGACTTGTTGTATGATGTAAATGGAATATCCAATGCAAGAAAATATAGTAAGGGAAAGAGGATTAGCCTTACAAAAAAGCCGGTTCCTTTTGAAATCTATAAGCACTCATTTGATCAGGTCATCAGACATATTGAATACGGTAATTCTTATCTGGTCAACCTGACTTTTCCAACTGAAATCGTGACTAATCTTGCACTCAGGGATATTTTTTATACTTCACATGCAAAGTATCGTTTGTGGTACAAAGACCAATTTGTCGTATTTTCTCCTGAGATTTTTGTCAGGTTAGAGAATGGGAAGATTTATTCCCATCCTATGAAAGGAACGATAGATGCAAATATCCCGGATGCGGTGAAATTAATCTTATCAGATCGAAAAGAGCTGGCCGAGCATATAACTATCGTTGATCTGATCAGAAATGATTTAGGTACGGTAGCCAATCATATCAGCGTTGACAATTTCCGCTATATTGATACCATAAAAACAGTTGAATCGGAAATACTTCAGGTAAGTTCAAAAATTTCCGGAGATTTACCTAAGGGGTATAAAGATCATTTGGGTGATATTTTTTCAAACCTGCTACCTGCAGGTTCAGTGAGTGGGGCGCCAAAAGCTAAAACCCTTGAAATTATTAGCGAAGCAGAGATATATAACCGGGGATATTACACGGGTGTTTTCGGGATATTTGACGGCAATAATCTCGACAGCGGTGTGATGATCAGGTATGTAGAAAGGGAAGGGGAGAAGTTATTTTACAAAAGTGGTGGTGGCATTACCATCAACAGCCATGCAGAAAGTGAATACAACGAAATGATCAAAAAAGTGTATGTGCCTGCTATTTGAAACCATTAAAATTGTTGACGGTAAACCGGTCAATCTCCTAAATCATGAAGAGAGAATGAAAAGATCGGTCAGGGAAGTATTTGGCCTGGAGCATGAATATCGTCTTATTAAAGAAATTGATGTTCCGGGGATCTATCAGCAAGGTGTTGTAAAGTGCAGGATAGTTTACAAGGAAAAGATACTTCAGATTGAATTTGAACCCTATCGGGCGAGAAAGGTGAATTCTCTCAGACTGGTTGATTCATCCATTGCATACCCATTGAAATTTCAGGATCGAAAAGTACTTCAGGAACTTGTAAAATTGAAAGGAAATTGTGATGATATATTGATTGTGAAAAATGGTCTGGTTACGGACACCAGCTTTTCCAATATTTGTTTATATCAAAAGGAATCAAAAAAATGGCTGACGCCTAAAACACCTTTGTTAGCTGGAACGAAAAGGCAATATTATCTTGACAGGAAACAGATTTTTGAGTCTGATATCAAGGTAAGCGATTTGGAACTTTTTTCGTCAGTAGGCCTGATCAATGCCATGTTGGACCTCAGGCATGAACAAATCTCAATCATACATTAAAATGTATTTTAGAATTTTCTGATTTTTCCTGTATAGTTAAATGGGGTAACAGATAACAATGTTTCTTTAACATTCTCCGGTATTTCAAGCGACCCAATGAACTCATGTATTTCCTTTTTTCCAATCTTTGAATTTGTCCTTGTCAACGCTTTTAGCGCTTCGTAGGGATTGGGGTAATTCAATTTTCGAAGGATGGTTTGAATGGCTTCCGCAACGACTGCCCAGTTCTGTTCCAGGTCTGCATCTATTTTCTGACGGTTGAGCAACAATTTGGAAATGCCTTTTTCCAGTGAAGCAATGGCTATAACCGTATGGGCAAAGGGAATACCTATATTGCGGGTTACAGTGCTGTCAGTCAGGTCACGCTGCAAACGCGAAACAGGAAGTTTATTGCTCAGAAAATCAAAAAGGGCATTGGCAATGCCCAGGTTCCCTTCGGCATTTTCAAAATCTATCGGATTGACTTTATGCGGCATGGCAGACGAACCAACTTCATTTTTTTTAATGGTTTGTTTGAAATAATCCAGAGAGTTATAGGCCCAGATATCGCGGCTGAAATCAATCAAAATATTATTGATACGCCTGGCATTATCAAACAGGGCTGCCAGGAAATCATAATGCTCTATTTGTGTGGTAAATTGTTGCCTGAGCATACCGATAGAATTGATGAAATCATCAGCAAAGTTGTGCCAGTCAACATCAGGGTAAGAAATATAATGAGCATTGAAATTTCCGGTAGCTCCACCAAATTTGGCTTTAACCGGAACCGCTTGCATGAGTTTCAATTGTTCTTCCAGCCTTTCGACAAAAACCATGAATTCCTTCCCCAGGGTAGTGGGGCTGGCCGGCTGGCCATGTGTACGAGCTAACATAGGAATATCCTTCCATTCTGTTGCTTTGTTTCGAATCAATTTAACCAGGTCGAACAAGCGGGGGATGATGTTTTTATAGACCGAATCGATTATACTTAAGGGGATAGCTGTGTTGTTTATATCCTGGGAAGTCAGGCCAAAATGGATGAATTCCTTGAATTCCTGTAAACCAACCCGGTCAAACTTCTCACGCAGGTAATATTCTACTGCTTTAACATCGTGATTGGTAGTAGCTTCAATATCCTTAATTTGCTGTGCTTCAACCAAATTGAAATCCTGATATATTTCATCAAGTTTTTTGAGTTTACCGGAGTCAATTCCACTGAGTTCCGGTAAGGGTATTGCACAAAGTGCCTTGAAGTATTGAATTTCAACAAAAACCCTGTAACGGATGAGCCCAAATTCTGAAAAGTACTGCGACAGGTCAGCAACTTTTCCTTTGTATCGTCCATCAACAGGTGAAATCGCCAATAATGAATTGTTACTCATTGGTTAATTTTTTACGCAAAGTTAGTTATTTGGAGTTAGATCATATATCACTCTTTTGAATTGTTGGTTTAATTGCATTATCTTTGCTTATTTGGAATTTTTCTAATTTAATTATATGCATCGATTTATTGTGTTGACCTTGATTTCGACTTTGTGGTTGTGGTCATCAGCGCAGGAAATACAAGTTTTGGATTTTTCGGAATTTGAGCCTTATATCCAACAACGGGATGGGAAAGTTCATGTGGTCAATTTTTGGGCAACCTGGTGCAAACCCTGTGTTGAAGAATTACCTGCATTTGAACAATTGAATGAAGAATACAAAGATAAAAATGTAGAAGTGCTTCTTGTAAGCCTGGATATGGCTGATATGGTCGGGGGAAGGTTAGTCCCTTTCCTTCAACGGAATAATATTGAATCCGAAGTGGTACTTCTGGACGACCCGGCTGCCTCAAAATGGATTGACAAAGTCAGTCCAACCTGGTCCGGTGCTATACCTGCCACACTGATTTACAGTGATGATAAAAGACTGTTTTATGAACGGTCATTTACCTATGGCGCCCTCAAACATGTTGTTGAATCAAAATTTTTAAGAAAATGAAAGGAATAACACTTATTCTAATTGCCATGGCAATGGTTATCAATTTACAAGCCCAGTATAAAGTGGGCGATAATACCAGTGATTTCAGACTAAAAAATGTTGACGGTAATTTTGTCTCTTTAAAGGATTATCCTGAGGCGAAAGGATATATTGTGATCTTCACCTGTAATCATTGCCCCTATGCCAAGCTTTACGAGGACAGGATCATTGAATTGGATAAAAAATACAAATCAATGGGTTATCCGGTTATTGCGATCAATCCTAACGACCCCGAGGTTCAGCCCAAGGATTCCTATGAAAAAATGATTGTTAGGGCAAAAGAAAAGGGATTTACATTTCCCTACCTCTTTGATGAGGGGCAGAAAGTATTCCCGAAATATGGAGCTACGCGTACACCCCATGTATTTTTGTTGCAGAAGGAAGGCAAAAAATACAAGGTAGCCTATATTGGTGCTATTGATGACAATTATAAGGATGCGAGCCTGGTAACTGAAAAATATGTGGAAAATGCCATTACTGCTTTGCAAAATGGTTCCCCCGTTGAACCTGACTTTACCAAGGCAATTGGATGTACCATCAAGGTTAAAAAGTAACAAAAGGTTACATTGCGTTAACCAGACGCCTGAAATCAGAATTTGTAGGAAAATCCCAGCCCGATTAATTCTTTGAACTGTGTCCTGGGGCCTTTGTTGCCATCTATATCTTCGATAATAATATCGTGGTCGTAGATCATCTGGGTGTTAATATTCACAGAGATGAATTTGTTGATTTTCATACCTATCAACATTTCCCAGTTTACATCTACATTTTGGGGTTCATGGATATAGTTGGAAAACAGTTCCAGTTTTGTCTGTAAGTTGATATTCTCCATTAAGTCATGTTTCCAGGCGACTTTAATAAAGCCACCGAACTCATTCCTTATTGTTTTACCATGGGTCAACAAATTACCTGAAGTATCATAAGTGGCTGACTCAACCCCAAAGTTACCTGCATCAGCTAATGCCTGATCCCTGACGAAAGTAACTTTACCCGTTACCGGGGCAATCAGTAAACTGAAATTATCAGAGGGCTTATAATCCATACCCAGCGAAAGATTCAGATAACCCGGAGCCATTAACTTCGAAATATACACCGAATCGTTGGGGTACTTATATCCTGCTGCCATCTGTGTTTTAAAACCGAGTAAAGCAGAATAATACCATTTATTAGTGGCCAAATGTCCGAATTTGGATGAAAATTCAATTTTATCATCGCTTTTACGGATATCCTCCCCCTCGTTTTTGATGATCCCATAGGCTACGTCAAGAACATTATCCCATGAGGTGCTCTCTTTTTTATAATTGGCAAAAGCATTAAAGAGCGTGTTTAGCGAAAACGAGTTCTGGCCCCCGGCAGCCCAGTTTGTCAATGTAACCTGGCTAAACATCAGACTTCCAACACCTCCTGTTTTCCAATTCTTTGTTTCAACAGGTTGTTCCTGTGCAATGGATAAATGGGTTCCAAGAATTAGAAGTAATGCAACAAGGCCTGAGATCTTTCTCATAATAGTTACTATTTATGTAAATGTACGTCAGTTTGCGGGTAAGGAATAGACAGGTTGTTTGCATCAAACTCTTTTTTCACCTTCTCCTGCATATCAAAATAAACACCCCAATAATCAGCAGTATTAACCCAGACCCTGACGGTAAAATTGACCGAGCTATCTGCCAGTTCTCCAACAGCAACAAATGCCTCCGGGTCTTTTAGAATCCTTGTATCCGAATCAATGATCTTTTGAAGGACCTCTTTGGCATGGTCAATATCATCGTCATAGCCAATACCAAAACTGAAATCAACCCTTCTGGTGGGCAAGGCCGAATAATTTACCATAGAGCTTCCCGATAAACCACCATTTGGAAGGATAACTATTTTATTATCAGGGGTTGTTAAAAGTGTATTGAAAATCTGTATCTCTTTTACAACGCCTGAATATCCCTGGGCTTCAATGAAGTCTCCGGCTTTGAAGGGTTTGAATAACAGGATCATGACTCCACCGGCAAAATTTTGCAAGGAACCCGACAAAGCCATACCTACTGCAAGTCCGGCAGCACCAATAAGGGCTATAAAGGAAGTCATTTCAATACCAACCATTCCAGCAACACTGATAAAAAGTAATATTTTAAAAAGTGTGGATACAATAGAAACAAGAAATGGACGAAGTGATTCATCAATTGACCTTAATTCAAGAACGCGCCTGAAAACTTTATTGAGCTTTTTAATAACCCAGATACCAACAAGTAAAAATAATATTGCCAGCAGCAATTTAGGTAAATAGGCTGATACTAGAGGAACGAGATTTTCCCAATATTCAGATAATTTTTCCATAATAATCAGATTAGTTAATGATAAAATAAAAAAACGAAAATATGCATTTTTGAATTATTCTTATTCACCCAAAGGGCTGAGATAATAATTTAATTTCAATTATTAGTCAGGTATGATAATTCCTATTGTCCTTTCAGGCTCATAGGAGGTTAGCCTTGACATTGAACATTAACATGCCCAACTCATGGGCTGCATTATATCATCCTAATTTTCATTTGTCAATATTTTATATGAAAAATTCAGGAATTTTTCAGGTCAGGGGGACTTACCTGGGTAGTTTTCAAAATCAACCAGTACTCTATTGACAGCTGATTGGAGTTCCTTGTAATGATGCTCAACAGAACCTGATTGTATTTTTTCTTGTTCAGTTTGAATAAAAAAATTTAAATGTTCTGTGGCGGATTTAAAATTCAACAACTGAAAAGTAGGTTTTAATTGTCTGGAAATTTTTTTAACCTCCTCCAGGTCATTTTCTTCAATCGCTTTTCCAAGTTTTTGCAGGTATCCAGGGGTTAGTTTTTTGAAGAGTACAATAAACCTTGATATTTCGGTTTCGACACCATGAAAGATGCTGACAACTGCCTCCAGGTTATAATCCGGTTGTTTCATCTATTGCCAAAATTAGTACTCGGATTCCTCAGATCATAAAAACTTGTTAACATTCGCAGATTGAAATAGTTGAAAAAGATTAGGTGTTAGGTGTTGTGAATGATTAAATTTATCGGAAATAATTTATATAATGCATTGATAATTAAACTTAAAATAATTGACGGTTATATTTTGTAAATTAATTTGGCAGAATGATAATTGCTGACATAGATTTGTTACCGAAATAACAACGTGATTTAAATAACGTAAATCAAAATTTGAGAGATGAGAATAAAGGTCAGGCAAATAGTTGATAAGTATCAGGGTGATGTTTCCAGGTTAATGGATATGTTGATAGACATTCAGGACGAGGAGGGATATATTTCGGAAGATGTGGTAAATACTTTGGGTAAAGCATTAAAAGTGTCCTCCGTTGATATTGAAGAAACAGTTTCGTTTTATCATTTTTTCAGGAGAAAACCAGGAGGTAAGTATAATGTTTATCTGAATACCAGTGTGGTAAGTAATTTTAGGGGTGGAAAAAAAGTGGCTGAAAGTTTTGAAAAGGAAACCGGAATTAAGTTTGGCGAAGTAACTCCTGATGGCTTAATTGGTTTATATTATACCTCATGTATCGGAATGAGTGACCAGGAGCCGGCAGCTTTGATTAACAACCAGGTATTTACACGGCTGACATCTTTTAGGGTCAGGGAACTGGTAGCAGATATGCGTGAACGGAAACCTGTTGAGGAAATGATTAAAGCGGGTTATGGTGATGGACAAAATGGCCATCCTTTGGTAAAATCAATTGTGCTTAACCATATTAGAAGAACAGGCCCGGTATTAACGGATGACAATAGTAGTGAACAATTGAAATTAAAACTAAAGCAACTCAGTCCTGAGGATGTCATATCTGAAATTAAAACATCAAACCTGAGGGGAAGGGGAGGTGCAGGTTTCCCAACCGGATTAAAATGGGAATTCTGTCGTATGTCATCTGAAAAGATTAAGTATGTAGTGTGTAATGCTGATGAAGGTGAACCTGGTACTTTTAAGGACAGGGTAATTTTAACCGAAAAACCCAAACTGGTGTTTGAGGGTATGATGGTAGCAGGATATGCAATTGGTGCTTCGAAAGGTATTTTATATTTAAGATATGAATATCGCTACCTTCAAAAATACCTTGAAGCTGTTCTTAGGGAAATGCGGGAACAAAACATATTGGGCACTCATATTCTTGGTATTAATGGATTTAATTTTGATATTCGAATCCAGTTTGGGGCTGGTGCTTATGTCTGTGGGGAAGAGTCGGCTTTGCTTGAATCGGCTGAAGGCAACAGGGGCGAACCACGTGACCGGCCTCCGTTTCCGGTTGAAAAGGGTTACAGGCAAATGCCCACAGTTGTTAACAACGTGGAGACCCTATGTTCAGTCGTAAAAATACTTGATAAAGGAGCTGAATGGTGGAAGTTTTTCGGAACCCGTGATTCTTCCGGTTTCAAGGTTTTAAGTATATCCGGAGATTGCCAGTTTCAGGGTGTTTATGAAATAGAAATGGGAATGCCTGTTGATGAAATGCTCGAAATGGTCGGTGCTGATATCAATAACATACAGGCTGTGCAGATTGGTGGCCCATCCGGAAGTT
The DNA here is from genome assembly GCA_964625265.1 of uncultured Sphingobacteriales bacterium. GTDB lineage: Bacteria > Bacteroidota > Bacteroidia > CAILMK01 > JAAYUY01 > CAYNBC01. Next base: position 22,075 of record CAZVAY010000004.1, read on the forward strand.
TGATTGCACCAAAAGATTTTGATCACAGAATTTGCTTTTCTGATTTTTCGACAGGAGGGTCCATTATTATTGTCGGTAATCAGAGAGACCTTATCCGCGATGTTGTTCTCAATTTTACCGGGTTTTTTATGGAAGAGTCTTGTGGCTCGTGTAGTACATGCAGGAATATACCCCGGATCATGAAAAATAAAGTGGAGAAAATTATATCCGGCCGGGGTGTAAGTAGTGATATTGATGACCTGCTCAATTGGGGCTCTGTACTTAAAGCAAGCCGTTGTGGCCTGGGCCAGACTGCAGGTAACCCGATCATTACATCTATTCAGAATTTCAAACATCTTTATAGATCTTATATTAACAAAAATGTCGACTTTGACGAGGGTTTTAACCTGGAAGAAGCCATTCTGGATTCATGTAAGGTTGTCGGACGTAAAGCAGAATTAAATGATCATCATTAACAGGATAAATGTTGTGAAATGAATAAGATAAAAGTAAGTATTGATAATAAGGAATGCATCACTGAAAAAGGGAAGCTTTTGGTGGAGGTTGCTGAAGAAAACGGTATTTATATACCTACATTATGTAATTACAAAGGATTGAACCCCAAAGGTAGTTGCCGCTTATGTACAGTAAAAGTCAATGGCAGGCTGATGACTGCTTGTACAACTCCTGCCAATGATGGCATGGACATTTATAATAATACTGAAGAACTAAATAATATCAGAAAAACGATTATAGAGGCTTTATTTGTCGAAGGCAACCATTACTGTCCTGTTTGTGAAAAGAGTGGAAACTGTGAACTTCAGGCACATGCATACAAATTTCAAATGATGATCCCAAGGTTTCCCTATGAATTCAACACAAAAGATGTAGATGCCACCCATCCGAAGATTTTTAAAGACAACAACAGGTGTATCCTATGTAAAAGATGCGTAAGGGGCATTAAAGATGAGCAGGGAAGAAGCATATTTGCCAACCAATACAGAGGCCAGTACCTCAGGATAAACATTGACAAGGAACTGGCGGAAGAAATGACCGATGAACTGGCAAAAAAAGCCTCGGAAATATGTCCTGTAGGTTCAATCCTTTTACGGGAAAACGCATACAGGGAGCCGGTGGGTCAAAGAAAATTTGATCTTGAACCCATTGGAAACGAAATTGAAAAGCAAACTGTTTAAATATGAGAATATGAGCAAACCGATCATTGCAACAACATCACTGGCAGGATGCTTTGGCTGCCACATGTCGATTCTTGATATTGACGAGAAAATTCTGGATCTGATTGAGTTGGTTGAATTCAATAAATCACCTATTGACGATATAAAAAAGTTTACCAAAAAATGTGACATAGGTATCATTGAAGGCGGGTGCTGTAATAGTGAGAATGTGGCTGTATTAAAAGAATTCAGGAAAAACTGTAAGCTACTTGTTTCTTTAGGTGAATGTGCTATCATGGGCGGGTTGCCTGCCATGAGAAATACCATTCCGGTTGAAGAATGCCTTCATGAAGCTTATATTAACGGGCCAACGGTAACAACAAACACGGAAAAAATCCTGCCCAATGATGAAGAACTGCCGATCATTCTTGACAAAGTTTATCCATGTCACGAAGTAGTTAAAATCGATTATTTCCTCCCGGGCTGTCCACCCAGGGCAGAATTGATCTGGGAAGCCGTTTATGCCCTGGCAACCGGCAGGGAAATAAACCTGAGCTACGAAGCATTAAAATTTGACTAATAAGAAAATTCTAAAAGAAATGACAAAAAAAATAACCATAGAACCAGTTACCCGTGTTGAGGGCCATGGCAAAGTAACAATCCACCTGGATAAGGACAATAAAGTTGTTCAGAGCAGGCTCCATATTGTTGAGTTTCGTGGTTTTGAGCGTTTTGTTCAGGGACGGCCTTACTGGGAAGCGCCTGTGTTGGTACAACGCCTTTGCGGAATATGCCCGGTGAGCCACCATCTGGCTGCTGCCAAAGCGCTGGATGTTATTGTTGGTGCCGGCACCGGAAATGGCCTTACTCCAACCGGAGAAAAAATGAGAAGGCTGATGCATTATGGACAAATGTTCCAGTCACATGCATTGCATTTTTTTCATCTGGTTTCACCCGACCTGTTATTTGGTATTGATGCTGACCCGTTGATCAGGAATATTATTGGTGTAGCACTTGAATATAAAGACCTTGCAGTTCAGGGCGTTATGATGAGGAAATATGGCCAGGAGATTATCAAGGCAACGGCCGGGAAAAAAATACATGGTACCGGAGCTATACCTGGTGGGATAAATAAGAGCCTGAGCCGGGAAGAAGTTGACTCTTTTCTGAATGGCCCTGATCCTTTGAACATTGATAAAATGATTGAATGGTCTCAGGGAGCATTGGAATTTTATAAAGGTTATCATAAAAAGAATAAAGAATGGATTGATAACTTCGGGACATTTGATTCAAATTATATGTCGTTGGTTCGCGAGGACGGAGCATTAGACTTTTATCATGGAGTACTGAGGGCTATTGACAAGGATGGAAATAAAATTCTTCACGATATAGATTACCAGGATTACAATAAATATATTAGTGAAGAAGTGAAGAACTGGAGTTATATGAAATTCCCGTACCTGATGGAGTATGGCCAGGATAACGGCTGGTACAGAGTTGGTCCACTGGCCCGGCTTAATTGTGCCGATTATATACCTTCACCTTTGGCTCAAAAAGAATTTGAAGAATTTAAATCCTATACAAATGGAAAACCCAATGGAATGACCATGCATTATCACTGGGCCCGTTTAATAGAGATTTTACATGCTGCTGAAGTCATGAAGGAACTACTCAATGATCCGGATATAATGGGGGATGAACTTATAACAACAGGGAAGAAACATCATGAAGGAGTAGGGCTGATTGAAGCTCCCCGCGGTACCCTGTTTCATCATTACCGGATTAATGAGCAGGACCAGATCGAGATGGCTAACCTGATTGTTTCAACAACCAACAACAATACACCCATGAACAAGGCTGTTAATGATGTAGCTTGTAAATATATGGATGGACAAACAGAAATTTCCGAGGGAATGATGAATGCAGTTGAGGTTGCGATCAGGGCATATGACCCGTGTTTAAGTTGTGCTACGCATGCTCTTGGGAAAATGCCCCTGGAAATTGCCGTTTTAAATAACAATAATAAAGTATCAAATATCGGAACTCCAAAAACAACCTCAAACTACTTAGGAGAAGGACAAAGTTATGATGGAACAAACGCATGGAACCTACAAAACCTTGCATACTGGGAATTAG
>CAZVAY010000005.1:0-25083 GCA_964625265.1 uncultured Sphingobacteriales bacterium
GACATCCCATATGTATTATCATATATTTAATTAGTAAACAAATATGAATGATAAATCGTGCGTTAAAGCCATTATCAATGTTTAGTGAATGAATAATCATTCACGAAACCCTTGAAATCGCTATGTCATAAAACTGCAACAGCACCTTGTCTATGTCCTTCTTTTCGGTTGCAGGTGAGGCATTTTTTAAATTTTAGTGTAAACCTATTCAAGGACAGGACAATTATATTTTTCCGGAAGGTACTATAAAACCGATGATTGATTATCCTTATACCGGCAGTTCTTTGTTTGGATTCATTTTCACTTTCCCGGATTAATCCTAAATTTGAACAAAAAAAAGAGTTGAATTTAAATACTGACCTTATTCGTGCCGATTTTCCGTTTTTCCAGACTTACCAGGGCCGGGATGCCATAGCCTATTTTGATAATGCTGCCACTACCCAGAAACCCTTTGTTGTCATTGATGCTATCAAGCAGTACTATGAAAAAATGAATGCCAATGTGCACCGGGGCAACCATGCGCTAAGCATTCTGGCCACAGAGGAATATGAAAAAGCACGCAAAACTGTGTGTGATTTTATTCATGCAGCTTCGACCGAAGAAATTATTTTTACCCGTGGCACAACCGAATCAGTGAACCTGGTGGCATCGGGATTTGCAAAGAAATACCTGGGTGAAAATGATGAAATACTGATCAGTGGAATGGAACATCACTCCAACCTGGTTCCCTGGCAAATAGCCTGTCAGGAGAAGAAAGCAAAACTCAGGGTGCTACCGGTATCCGATACCGGGACAATTAGTTTGGTGGATGTGAATAAAATGATCAATGCCAGGACCAGGATGGTGGCAATAACACATATTTCCAATACCCTGGGAACGGTAAACCCGGTTAAAGAAATTATTGAAATTGCCCATAAATTACATGTGCCCGTGTTGGTTGATGGAGCGCAGGCAGCACCACATTTGGCTATTGATGTAGCTGACCTGGATTGCGATTTCTATTGTTTTTCCGGCCACAAAGTTTACGGCCCTACCGGTATCGGTGTTTTGTACGGTAAAAAAGAATGGCTAAACAATTTACCTCCGTACCAGTTAGGCGGTGAGATGATTCGGACAGTTTCCTTTGATAAAACAACTTTTAATGAATTGCCCTGGAAATTTGAAGCAGGAACACCCAACATTGTGGGGGGAATTGTGCTGGCAAAAGCATTGAAATATGTTAGAAATATAGGTTTTGAAGCGATATCCCGATACGAGAATTACTTACTGGATTATGCTACGGAAATATTATCGGCTATTACCGGGCTGCGGATCATTGGCACTGACCCGGGTAAAGCTTCGGTGATTTCATTTGTTGTGGACGGCATTCATCCGGGCGATCTGGGGATTTTACTCGACAAGATGCATGTAGCTGTTAGGACAGGGAATCACTGTACAGAACCATTGATGAAGCGTTTTAATACCCCGGGTACGGTCAGGGCATCGTTCGCCTTTTATAACACCGATGGGGAAATTGACAAGCTTATCGAAGCACTAAAAAAAGCTATCTCGATGTTGAAATAGTTCAGTACTTGTCACTTTGTCTGCTCCTGCACTTTGCACTAACTTTGCAGGCTCAAGCGAAAATTTTACCATGAACCTGGAAGACATCAAAAAGGAGATCATATCAGAATTCAATATGTTTGATGACTGGATGGATCGGTATGATTACCTGATAGAGCAGGGAAAAAGCCTTGAACAATTACCACAGGAATATAAAACCGATAAATATTTGATAAAGGGATGTCAGTCGCAAGTGTGGTTAGGTGCTAAACTGAATGATGATGGCCTGGTGATTTTTAAAGCAGACAGTGATGCCATCATTACCAAGGGTATGGTTGCCTTATTGATCCGGGTTTTTTCGAATCAGAAACCCGAAGATATCCAGGATTCGGATATTTCTTTCCTTGACCAGATTGGCCTGAAAGAACAATTATCGCCCACACGCTCAAACGGCCTTATGTCAATGGTGAAGCAAATGAAGCTCTATGCTATTGCCTACCGGGCTCAACAAAACAAAGCCTGACCTCAACATCGCTTATTATGGCAACAATCATCAATTCAAAGAATAAAGAACTCGCAGATAAAGTCGTTGAAGCCCTGAAAACGGTCTTCGATCCTGAAATACCGGTCAATATTTACGATCTGGGCCTGATATACAATATCAACATTGACAAAGAACATAATGCTGAGATCATAATGACCCTTACCGCTCCAACATGCCCCATTGCCGGAGATATTGTCGAAGAAGTAAATGAAAAAGTCAGGGCTGTTGAAGGGATAGAAAAAGTGGATGTAAAACTGACTTTTGATCCACCCTGGGACATGGGGCAGATGAGCCTTGAGGCAAAACTGGAATTGGGGTTCATGTAACCAGGCTTATTTCTTCTTCTTTTTCTCCTCCCTTTTCTCCTCCCTTTTCTCCTCCTTCTTCTTTTGCTTATCCAGTTGTTTCTGGGTAGGAGGAAAATGAATAAAGTTAATCCCGAAATAGAAATTTACTGATTGGGTACGGAAAGGCTTAATTACGTCAAGAATATCATCGGTCAGGAAATACAGGTTCATCATGCCCATTTTAATATTAAGTCCTGCACCTACGCGATGGTTATTACCTGTCAGCATAGAATAATTCACCATTGTGGTAAGCGCCCTGCCAAAGCGGTGCTGGTACCCGGCCGACAGCACATTGTAGTTATAGGCAGAGGTAAGGCGCCTGTGGTAAAGTACATTGAATTTATTGTTTTTATTTAATATCAATTCTGCCGATGCATATAATTTTGGGGTCGTATAATATACATAAGATTGTTCGGTCCTGACCGGTGTAAATGAACCCATTACAGTGTCCAGTAAATCCATGATGATAGTATCAAAAGAACTGCTAAAAGCGTTACCCAATTCAAGCCCTTTGAATTGATACTTACCTGAAATGGCATAGCTTTTTAAGCCGGTGTTGAATTTTATTGCCCCAAGGTCAACCAGGTCTGCTGAAAGACGAAGCATTTTTATCGGCCGGTACGAAATACCGATATCCATACCGAAACCCGGATTGCGCATGTTGAGCATATAATCAGAATAGCTGTAAATGGTTACGCCATTGGTGTCTAATGGGCCCGACACATTGATCTGTGCATCCAAATTTCCGGTTAGCCAAAAGGTGGTAGTATCGGTTTTAAGTTTGATATCCGAACGATAGGTGGAAATATTGGACAAGCCCTGTAAGAATTTGAACTTGGTACCAATGGTAAAATTATCGCCTATCTTTTGTGTTATGCCATAGCTTAGTTCGGTATAATGAAGTACATTGACCCCCATGCCCGATAAGTCAAGGTAATCTCCGATAAAAGGTTCATTGCCTTTCCAGCCCATGACAAACAAGGATTTGGGCAGCATAACTTCGGTACTGATCCGGTTAACCAGGTTAACATTATGAAAAAGATTATTTTTCACCCATGTTGAGGTGACCATGTTAAGATTAAAATCAACAGCAGCAAATGTAACCGGCTTCATGGCATCCAGCGTTTTATCGATATTAATGGTTAGTACACCTCCGGTATAATCCTGGGTAGCTGTAGTAACAGGAATATTGGTGACCAGGTCGAAGCCGGTAAAGGAAAGAAACGGAATAGCGCCTGCATATTCGTAACCGGGAAACATATGGATGTTGGATACTGCCGCTTCAGGAAAATCATCCATGAGGTGCATAATCAGAGGTTGGCTTTGAAGTTTGACAAAGGCAATCCCAAGAAGCAATATGTTTAATAATCTATAAAACAGGTGGCTCGGCTTTTACACGCATACTGAAACTAAAATTGATGAAATAGCTGGAGTAGAATTTAACAGAATATGCTCCCTGTTCTGAGGTAGCCAGGGTAAACACAAGTTCAAATTCTTTAGAATTCTGGATATTCTGGATACGGTCGTAAGGATACAGAATTTTTGTAAGTGTATATCCGGGTATAATGGTTTTTCCTGACCCACCGGCAATACCGGAGGGTATGACAGGTTTTTTGGCATCTATCAATGAATCCAGGATGTTTTTATTTTCATCAAGAAAATATACCTGCATGGTTCCTTCTATGGGAAATTCATTCGATATCATCAGGTTGAATTCAATCTCCTTGATATAGGTAATATCCCCGGTTTCAAAAGGGGTATTGACTTTCATTGTCCAGTCTTTGGTATGTCCGTAGAGTGGAAATTCCAGGTTGAGCCCAAGCTGAACATAGCTGGTGTCAGTGGCAAAATTGTCGTATGTTTTATTGCCGGGGTTAACAAATAATCGAAAATCGTGAAGAAGGTACTGAGGCAGGATACTGATCATCTGGTCTATATTGGAGTTTCCCTTGTTGGCATAAATACCCGTAAATTTTGTCTGCCCAATTTCTGAAATGGATGGGTAATTGATCGGGTAGGAATGACTGATAATTAGTCCGCTCATAGGTACTGTCGAAGAGTCTTTTGCCATGGTGGCCAACGAAAAACTATCTATTTCAATGGGCAGTCCGGTAGAATTATACATCAAAATATCCAGCCTGGGGTTTTCAAAAAACAACCTTGCTGTTTCAACACTTTTAAATAAGCTGATCTCCATGGAACTCTGCGGATAATTAAGATCATATTTACCCAGATAGCCTTCGATATAACTAAACCGCAGCCCGGAGAATTCAACGGATGGTTTTACCCTGTCGGTTTTATGGATATAAGTATTTGAACCATTCAACCTCATCCTGAAGTTTACGGGCACTACATTGGTTGTACTGTTGTTGTTGGTCAGGTCAAGGATATAACCGGTTAGTTGAACCGTATCTGTCACCGTAATGGGGTTGAATGAAGTATTGTTGAACAAAATGGAATCCCTGAATATTTTACCATCTTTTTTCAGAGAGGGCATTTCAATGACAACATAGCCGTCTTTTCGAAAATCAATATCAAATGACAAGGCCAGGACTCCTTCCTTAAGGTTTACATATTTGATCTCGGCCTGGTTAAATGTGAAAATGTTAAAATCCTTGCTGTCACCCAGGTCAATATCCAGTGGAAATGATGCGCTGTCGGACGGGATACCACTAACACTCAAGGGTGAAAATGATAATTTTTGAGAGGGAACCCTGATGAAATTAGCAGGGTAAGCTTTGAATAGCCCGGATTCGTAAACAATGGTCATAAATCCCTCTTCATCCTGTTTAAAGAGGCTGTCGGCATTCTGAGATTTCAGGATGTCGCTAATGGTAAAATCTGTATTCAACAGGGGGATAGCTACACCGGGTGTCCAGTTACCCTCCATTTCAATTCCTGACAGTTCCTTGATGTCTTTCATGCAGGATGAAAGAAGAAAAAAAGCCAGGATATAAATCCAATGATAGCGGGTTGGAAATTTTCTCAAAAGGCCTGATTTAGCTGAACATTCAATGTGCATACGAAATAAATGATTCTTTCTTATCAAAGAATGATTAATTATTAACATTCCAATTTACGCAAGTATTTTATTGAAGTAAAAATAAATTTGGAATTTGATTGAACGGGTTTTGGTTCAGCCTGATAAATTCGAATAAATTCCTGAATTTTTCGGGTTAGTGTGTTTTTTAAACCTCCCTGCCAATGATAGTTCCATTAACTTTCTATCTTTGTCTCCTTAATAACAGACTGATGAAACATTTGATATTGACTGTATTTCTTATATTGCCTGTTTGGCTTTTTTCTCAAACAATAACTATTTCTGATGCCCGTAAAAAGGCTGATGGTAACGAGGTTACCGTGGAGGGCATAGCTTTGAATGGCTCTGAGTTGGGTGTTATCCGCTACATTCAGGATACTACGGGTGGTGTTGCTGTTTATGATGCCGGATTGATCAATTCAAAAAGGGGCGATAAGATTAAAGTTACCGGAACTTTAAAAACCTGGAACAATTTATTGGAAATCAGCACTGTTTCAAATTTTGAAATTTTAAGCAGCAATAATCCCTTACCGGCTGCAGCAAATAAAAAGGCACAGACGGTTTTTTCTGAGCAATATGAAGGGCAATTGGTTACGTTAACCGGAATTACATATACAACGGTCGGAACATTTTCAGGCAATACAAATTACAAGATCAACCAGGACGGGTACATAGCCGAAGTCAGGATTGATAACAATACCAACATTCCCGGTACAATCATTCCAGTGGGAAAAACGAATATAACAGGGATTATGGGGCAGTACAAATCGACCTACCAGCTTTTAGCCAGGGACTTGTCGGATCTTGGTTTTATGAACACAAGCATTTCTGTTACTGATGTTCAACAGGAATCACTTACCCTTGCGTTTAGCACCGAAGAAGACGGCACAGGTATTATCCGTTACGGGATCACACAGGGTTTGGAACTGGGAGAAGAAAAGGAATCATCTGTTTCAAAAATACATGAGGTCCAAATCTCAGGCCTGTCACCGGCCACCTTCTATTATGTAAAAGCCCTTTCTATTCGAACATCGGGAGATACGGTGTTTTCAGGCATCTTTTATTTTTCTACTGCTTCAGCGTCTAGCGGTAACATAATCGCATATTTTAATAATCCTGTTGATCAAAGTTATGCACTGGGAGAAAAGGCAGTTTACCTAAACCAGTCCATTGATGATACCCTCGCTGCTTATATCAAAAGGGCTACCGAAACTATTGACATGGCCATGTACAACTTCAACAACAATGGGTTGAGTGTCAACATTGCAACTGCATTAAACAATGCTCATTCACGGGGTGTAAGGGTACGGGTAATAGGGGATGGTAGTACGGCAGGCCTTGGATTCGATGACCTGAATGGACAGATTGCCGTAATGAAATCGCCCACCAGCGCAGGATATAAGATCATGCATAATAAATTTTTCGTATTTGATGTCAACGCTTCCAATCCTAACCTTCCGCTTGTCTGGACAGGTTCTACCAATCTGACGGATGGCCAGGTCAATAGAGACCCAAACAATGTAATCATTGTGCAGGACCAGGCACTGGCTAAAGCATATACAATTGAATTTAATGAAATGTGGGGCGGGGCAGGTCAATACCCTAATTACATGAAGTCAAAATTTGGCCCGTATAAATCGGACAATACACCGCATCAGTTCAAGGTAGGGGACAAAATGGTTGAATGTTATTTTTCACCCAGCGACAATGTAAATGCAAAGATCATAACTGCATTAAAATCTGCTGATGCCAGTATTTATTTTGCAACCTTTGTTTTTACCCGTACATCAATTGCATACCCCATCAAAGACAAATACGACCAGGGTGTTTATGTAGCCGGTATTTTCGGGGACATCAGCGGCTCCAATGCTACTGCCTATGATTTGCTTTATTCGGCACTTGGTGGAAATAATATAAAAGAATATAACAGCGGCAATATCTTTCATCATAAATATGCCATTGTTGACCATGCCATTACATTTGAAGACCTTGATCCACTTGTGATCACAGGTTCGCACAACTGGAGTGCCTCAGCCGACAACGACAATGACGAAAATACGCTCATAGTCCACGATAAAACCCTGGCATCGGTTTATTTTCAGGAATGGGCTCAACGTTTTAAAGATGAGGGCGGGACCGTTTTCGTATCCATGCAGCTGGAAGAAGACCACTTCAACAATTCATCTGTTACTGCCGGTATAAAGCAAAATGAATTATTTATCCATATGTACAGTACCACAAATCAAACAGCCGTAATCCGGCTGACAGGAATGAATGGGGCTACTGTTTACAGGAACAAGGTACAATTGATGAAAGGCACGAATATCATCAGGAAGCATATACCCGAACTACGACAGGGATTGTATATTTTAAGTATTCAGAGCGGCTTTGAACAGGCCGGAATCAAGTTGATGAAGCAGTAAAAGGATTATTTCTTCATTTCGGCCACCAGATCATCAGCATAAGCTTTTCCGAAGCCGAATTTTCCGGCTATTTCGTAAATGATCTTCATCTCATCGGGGCTGATCACGCCATCTACCATCATCATCTCGATGAGGTCTTTGAGTTGTAGTGTTTTCTCTGCCGGGTCTTCAGGGATAACAAAATCATGATCCTCCTGCTGGTTGAGCATCTGGATTACTTCGCTTTCTTCAATATCGTACCTGTCTGCTATGTCATACAGCAGGTCAAGCTCTTTCTTATGCAGTTTGCCGTCCTGGTAAATGATGGATACCAGGTTAGTCAGATGGCTGAGTTTCTCTTTCATAAGTTTGTTATTTTTTATCCGGTTTAAACGACCAGTAATTTACTTCTGCTTCCGTTTCGTTGCTGCTGAGTTGCAGCCAGTATGCCGGTGTAACATGGTGTCCGGAAGGTGTGTAGAGCCTGCGTTTGTAAACATCAACCACAGGATTGAAGATCAGGTCGGCAACGCCTATCCTGAACGATTTCTCTTCACCTTCGTTCTCTGTAACCTCAACTTTGTACCCGTTGAATTCCAGCAATTTTTTCAAAAAATCCACCCTTTCCTGCGTGGCAATGTCTTCGACCAGGGTGCAGGTTTCACCGTTAATTTCTTCAATGTTATGTTTCCCTTTGTTGAGCGACATAGTTTTATAATTTAAAAACCGAAACTAATGTTCCTGATAAATTCATAAATAGGACTGGCAAAACCAATAGCAAAGGTTCCGGCTACACAAAGCGCCAGACCGATTTTGCTGTAAGTATCGCTTTTAAAGTAGGCAATAGGGTTATCGTTTTTGTCGATAAACATGGCTTTAACCACCCGCAGATAATAGTAGAGTGATATTGTTGCATTCAAAACGGCAATCAACACCAGAATATAATATCCTGAACTGGCAGCAGATGCAAATAGGAAAAACTTGCCAAAGAAGCCTGCAACGGGAGGGATACCGGCCAGCGAAAACAACGAAAGCATCATGGTCAGGGACAAGAGCGGGTTTGTCCGGTACAAACCGTTGTAATCAGGTATTTCTTCTTTGCCTGTGAAATGGGATATGACAGCAACGACCCCAAATGCACCCAGGTTGGTAAAAACATAGACCAGTACAAAATAATAGACTGATGCCATCCCCATTTGGTTAGCTCCCAGAATACCCAGTAAAATAAAACCTGCCTGGGCAATGCTGGAGAAGGCAAGGAATCTTTTCAGGTTGTTCTGCCGGAGGGCAAACAGGTTACCAACTGTCATGGTGGTAATAGCCAGAACATATAATACCTGTTTCCACATGACCGCTACATGCGACATCACTGTGTAAAGGATGATGATGAAAATAAAGGAAGCGGCCCCTTTGGATGCAACTGAAAGAAAAGAAGTGATACCTACGGGTGCTCCTTCGTACACATCGGCAGTCCAGAGATGGAAAGGAACCAGGGACATTTTAAAGCCCATGCCGGTAATAAAGAAAATTAGTCCCAGCAACTGTAAAGCATCACCGGTGAAGTTTGCAGCAATATCTGAGAAATAAATTGAGCCGGATGTCCCGTAAATAAAGGACAAGCCGAAAAGTAACAATCCGGAGGAAAGAGCCGAGGAAAGGATCAGCTTAATACCGGCTTCAGCAGATTTTCTTTTGAATTTTTCGAAAGCTGCCAGGCCGGCCAGTGGAATAGTGGCCAGTTCGAGGCCTAAATAAAAAATCAGAAAATCACCTGCCGAGACCATGAAGTTCATCCCGATCAACGAGGCATAGATCAAAATAAAATATTCATAAACCTTGTTTTTGTTTTCCTCTTTTTTTAACCATTCTGCCGATTGGAACAAGACCAGCAATGTGGCAATATTCAGAACAGATTTGAGAAAAATGGTCAGGGAGCTTTGGTTAAAAGTGCCTCCAAACAAGACACCGTGTTTGGCTGGGAAAAAACCAACTATTGTGATCAGGGTAAAGAGCACAATGTGTGTGGGTACTGCTCTTTTTGCTGCACGGTCAGGTTTTGTAAATATCTCCATTACAATGCCAAGCACAGCAAGGGCTATTAGCAGCAATTCGTTCCTCATTAAAGCAAAGTCGTGAAAATTCATTTCAGATTTATTTTACTAACATAGATAACTTTTCAATAATCGGGTGTAAGCCGTCAAAAATAGTATTCGACAACCACAACGGTGCAACACCGATGGCAACAATAGGGAGCAGCAGGCTTACCAGGCTAAGTTTTTCCCACCATTTGGCATCGGTCAATTCTGCGTGGTGCTTATCCTTGATCTCGCCAAGGAGGAACTGCCCGACAACCCTTAAAATATAGACTGCTGTTATGACTATGGATGAAGTAGCCAGGATAGTAACTACCCTGTGAAAAACGTCATGGTGCTGGAAGGCGCCAACAAAAATGGTCATTTCAGCAACAAATCCACTGAGGCCGGGAAGGCCAAGTGAAGCCAGGCCGGCAATTACATAAACAACGGCCAGGAAAGGGATAACCTTCATCAGGCCGCTCATCTGGTTGATCAACCTTGTGTGTGTCCTTCCGTAAATCATGCCGATAAGGGCAAAGAAAAGAGCTGTCATCAGGCCGTGTGAGATCATTTGGATGATGGCACCATCAAGGGCTGTTTTGTTCATCATCAGGATAGCAAAGATCACCAGCCCACAGTGGGATACTGATGAATATGCATTAATATATTTAAGGTCTTTTTGCCAGATAGCACCAAAAGCACCGTAAACGACACTTATCGTGGTCAGGATAATGAATATCCATGCCATGGTGTCGGCAGCCTGAGGCATCAGGTACATGGCTACTTTAAAACAACCGTATCCTCCCAGCTTCATCAGCACTCCGGCATGGAGCATCGACACGGCAGTAGGTGCAGAGGCGTGGCCATCGGGTGACCAGGTATGGAAGGGGAATAAAGCTCCTAAAACTCCGAATCCTATAAAGACAAACGGGAAGAAAAACATCTGCACATGGCGTGGAATATCCATGGCGGCAATAGCCGGTATACTGAAAGTGTGGCTGCCATCGGGCAGGGTGGAATTGAAATACAAACCGAATAACCCAACCAGAAGAATAGCCGAACCACCCATGAGCATCAGGGTCAGTTTCATGGCCGAATACTCCTTGGGGCCGCTCCCCCAGATACCTATCAGCAGGTACATGGGAATCACAGCCAGTTCGTAGTACAAAAACATGGTGAACAGGTCGAGTGAAATAAAGAAACCGAATACCCCTGTAGCGAGCAGGATGAGTGAAATAAAGAACTCACGTGGCAGGTCGGGAATTTCCCAGGAAGCAAAGATACCTGCAAATACAACAACAGACGTCAGCAATATCATGGCTACGGCAATGCCGTCAACACCAATCAGGTAATGAATATTGAGTGATGGGAACCAGGTTTTGTCCATCATGAAAAGAATATCAGCTGTGTTTCCGGCATTCCTTTCCGCCTGGTACTGGATAACCAGGATGATGGCAGTGACCAGTTGAATAAACATTCCGGTTGCGGAAGCAATCCTTGCGCTTTTCAGGTCTTTGGTCAGGGTAATACCGACAACCGTAAGAACCGGAATAAGGATGATCAGATTAAGGATATTCATGAATACAGTTTTAATTCATTGATTTAACCAAAGAAATAATAAATGAATACGAGCGCCAGTAATACAGCCCCGGAAACAAATACAAGGGCATATTGCTGTAATTGTCCGGATTGAAGGCCTTTGATTTTTTCTGATGATGTGGTCGTGACCCATGCAATACCGTTCATGGCACCATCTACTATATGTCGGTCGAACCAGGCAACAGGCCTCGAAATGTAATTGAAAATTATCTTCTTGGTTATGAAAAGATAAATCTCGTCAAAATAGAATTTGTTCAAAGCTGCCGTGTAAAATATACCCAGGCTACTGGTTATACGTTGGGGCATATTGTTGGCTTTTTTGTAAAGTATCCACGCCAGGGTAATGCCAATGACTCCTACAACAATAGAAGGGATAGCTACATTAAAATGCATTTCGGTTTCGAAAGGCATAAAATCGGAAGAAATAAAATCGCTGAACGGAATGTACCCGGCAAAGATGGAACCTATGGCCAGAAATACCAGGGGGAACGTCATGTTGAGCGGAGATTCATGTGGCGTGTGATGGTATTCGCGGTCAACACCCCAAAAGACATTGAAATATAACCTGAACATGTAAAATGCTGTAAGGCCGGCTGTAAATAGTTCAACGGCATAGAGTATCTTGTCGCTATGATAGGCAGCTACCAGAATTTCATCCTTGCTGAAAAAGGCTGAAAGGAATGGGATACCTGCAATAGTCAGACAAGCAATAAGGAAGGTGATATGGGTAACCGGCATGTATTTTCTCAACCCACCCATTTCGTTCATCAGGTTAGAATGAACAGCATGTATGATGGAGCCTGCACCAAGGAAGAGCAAAGCTTTGAACATAGCGTGAGTAAATAAATGGAACATGGAAGCCATATAACCCAGTCCTTCTTCACCACCATATCCTGAAACCCCCAAAGCCAGGATCATATATCCGATTTGTGACAGGGTAGAAAACGCAAGTACACGTTTAATATCAAATTGGGTACAAGCAATAACGGCAGCAAAAAGGGACGTAAACCCACCAACATATGCAATAACCACCAATACGTTTGGAGCAACAAAATGATACATCGGGAACATCCTTGCTACCAGGTACACACCGGCAACTACCATGGTTGCAGCATGGATCAGAGCCGAAACCGGAGTCGGGCCTTCCATGGCATCCGGCAGCCAGATGTGCAACGGGAACATGGCCGATTTACCTGCACCGCCCATAAAGATCAACAGGAGAGCCCAGGTGGCTGCTGAAAAACCCAGGAAAGTCAATCCGGAGTTTCTGGTCAGGGCCAGCCCTTCGGGGCTGAGTAATTTCTGAAAATCAAATGTGCCGTTGATGTAGGAGAGAATGAGGATGCCGATAAGAAAACCCAGGTCGGCAAACCGGGTGACAATGAAGGCCTTTTTGGAGGCGGCAACAGCCGAAGGTTTGGTATAATAAAACCCGATCAGCAAAAAGGAAGATACGCCAACGAGTTCCCAAAAGATGTACATTTGGAAAATACTCGGTGCGATAACCAATCCCAACATGGAAAATGAAAACAGGGAAAGGAAAGCGTAAAACCTCTCAAATCCTTTTTCTCCTTTCATGTAACCGAGGCTGTATATATGGACCATCAATGAAACGGTGGTAACCACCAAAAGCATCATAATGGAAATGGGATCGAGTAAAATCCCCATATTGACATATAGTTTGTCTGTAAAATGGATCCAGACAGTATCGTGAACAACATGGGTAGGATAGGTGCCGCCAACAAGTCCATCCACAATAAAATATCTGTAAGCGGTAATACATGAAAGGATAAAGCCTACAAACAAACCGCTTGTTCCGAGGATGCCGGACACAATGGGCTTGAATTTCATCCCAAGCAGGCCGGTAACCAGGAACATCAATAAAGGCAAGGCAACAATAAATAAGGTATAGTTATAATTACTCATAGTTTATTGAATTCAATCTTTAGTACTTCATTTCACTTACATTGTCTACCTCAATGGTAGTAAACCTTCGGTAAATATTAATGATCAGGGCAATGGCCACGGAGGCTTCTGCTGCTGCAATGCCCACTACAAAGAGTGAGAAAAACATACCGTGCAACTGCCCGGGGAACAGTATCCTGTTAAAGATCAGGAAATTCAGGTTGACCGAATTGAGGATCAATTCCACCGACATAAGAATAGTGATCAGGTTGCGCCTCATGATAAATCCCCAGATACCGAGGAAAAACATGGTGATGCTAACTGTCAGGAATAAAGTGATTGGAATAACTGTATCCATAAATAATCTTTTAAATCATTTTTTTTGCAATAACAATGGCAGCGATCATAGCTGCAATTAACAAGACACTGATAACCTCGAAAGGAAGTGCAAAACCGTTAACACCGGTATTGAGGAGCTGGGTACCGATGGTTTTCATATTGGTAGTGATAGCCGGTACAGCAGAAGCTTTAAAATCGTAATTGTAAACAGTGTACAGGCTAATACCTCCGCCAACCAGGGCAGTGATCCCGCCCAATATGAGGTAAAAAACAGAGGGCTTATCAAATTTCTCATGAATGGTGCTGGTCAGCAAAATGGAAAAGATGATCAATACCACAATACCACCGGCATAGATTGCCAACTGAACCCCGGCCATAAACTGGTAATCGAGCATGAAGTAGAGCCCTGATGTAGCAACAAGTACAAACAACAGGGAAACAGCAGCCCGGAGTATCCTTCTGGTAAAAATGGTAATAAACGAAAATGCAATGATGGTGGCTGAAAACAGCACAAACATCCAAATATTAGTTGTTAACCCCATGATATTATTGATTGGAATTTTTAACTTCAGTTTCTTTTTTTGGTTTTGGTTTTGGTTTTGGTTTCTTCTTCAATGAAGACCCCGGTTTGTTAAGCACCTTGGTCAGGTGGTCCCTGTCAAATACCGCATGTTCAAAATCCTGTCCCCAGGCAAGGGCTTTGGAGGGGCATGTTTTGATACACAAACTGCAAAATGTGCACATCGACAGATGGTAAATATGCTTGACGATGATACGTTCGGGTTTGCCATCCTCATTCACAATCCGTTGAGAGATAATCTCTATCGAACCGTTGGGGCAGTTGGTTTCACAAATCCCACAACCGGTGCACAAATGCTGGTTGTTTTCATCATGTGGCATGGTGACTTCACCCTTGAATGCGTCAAACATGACCAGGTCTTTACGGTTTTCAGGGTACTTCTGGGTAACGATCTCTTTTGGGTGAACAAAATAGTAACCGGTTACCATCAACCCTTTCCAAAGGGTTATTAATCCTTTGAAAACGTCTTTTATGTAATTAATAATTTCCATCGTTTAAAAATGCCAGTTCTTCCAGGTTATAAAAGCAACAATAATGATATTGACCAGGTTAATCGGGAGCAGATATTTCCATTCCAGGGTCAGTAACTGGTCAATCCTGAGCCTTGGGAAAGTCCATTTGAACCACATGATCACATATATCAGGAATACGGTTTTGCCAAAATACCAGATAATGGGCGGAATGAAATCCATAAGATGGTTAAACGCATCCCAACCGCCTATATGGAAGGGCATCCATCCGCCAAAGAACATGGTTGCACCAAAGGAAGCAACAATGAACATGTTCATGTATTCGGCAAGGAAAAAGAAAGCGAAACGGATTCCGGAATATTCGGTATGGAAACCTGCCGTAAGTTCAGATTCGGCTTCAGCCAGGTCAAAAGGTCCGCGGTTGGTTTCGGCAGTGCTTGCAATAATAAAAATGATGAATGCAATGATGGCCGGGATATGCCCTTTGAAAATCCACCAGCCGTCAGCCTGCGATTGTATCACTTCTGAAAGTTGCATTGACCCTGAAAAGATCACAATGGTGAGCAGCGACAACCCAACGGAAAGCTCGTAGCTAATGACCTGGGCCCCGGAGCGCATTGCACCAATCAGGGAGTATTTACTATTGCTCGACCAGCCAGCGACCAAAATTCCCACAACGCCCAGTGACGATACGGCAATCACATAAAAAATACCGATGTTGAAGTCAATGGCGTGCAAGCCTTTGGCAAAGGGGATGGCAGCAATGGCCATAAAAGAAGCAATGATCACAATGAACGGAGCTACGTTAAACAATAGCTGGTCTGCTTTTCTGATATGGATCAATTCCTTGAACAGCAGTTTGATCAGGTCAGCTATGGTTTGGAAGAAACCCTTTGGGCCAACCCTGTTAGGGCCAAGCCTGTTTTGCATAAAGGCACATACCTTACGTTCGGCAAACACGAGGTACAAGCCTATAACCGCATAGAAGATCAGAAAAACCAACCCGACAATAACCAGTTCCAGTGTTAATGCCCAACCCTGGGACATATGACTGGTCAGGTACTCGTCAATCGAGCGGGTAAGTGGTGTAAAATCATATAGTACTGATGACATAAGCTGAATTATTATCTGTCAATATCCGGAATAACAAGGTCAAGTGAACCACTGATGGCAACAAGGTCGGCAATTTTACCACCTGAAGCCAGTTTGTTCATGATAAAAAGATTAGAGAAATTGGGTGTGCGGAACTTAATCCTGTAAGGGAATTTATTACCGTCACTAACAATATAAACGCCCAGTTCTCCACGTGCTGTTTCTACCCTTTGGTAATACTCACCTTCAGGAAGCCTGATAACAGCTTTCATTTTGGCTGTATGGTCACCTTCAGGAATATTATCAACAAGCTGCTCAATAATATGAAGGGATTCCCACATTTCATTGATCCTGACTTTGTACCTGGCAAAAGTATCGCCTTTGGTTTCGAGTTGCTCCTCGAATTTCACGTAGGGATAAGCGCTGTAAGGAAATTTTTTCCTGATGTCGCAGCTAAATCCGGACCCACGGCCTGACGGGCCGGTAATAGCATTAGCAATGGCATCTTCTTTAGAAAGGATCCCAATGTTTTCCGATCTGTTCCTGAAAATAATATTGTTGGTCAGGAGTTGATCGTATTCAGGGATTTTTTTCCTGAACATTTTGATGAACTCTTTGATCCTTTTCTGGAAATTGGGATGTATATCCTTCATTAATCCACCCGGGATGTAATAACTGTGCAGCAAACGGGATCCGCAGGATTCTTCAAATATATCCAGGATGCTTTCCCTGTCCCTCAGGCCATAAAAGAAAGTAGTCAGGGCACCCAGGTCCATGCCAAAGGCAGCCCACCAAAGCTGGTGCGATGCCAGCCTGTTCAACTCATCCATGATTGTCCTGATGTATTTTACCCTTTCAGGAACTTCTACCTGGAGTGCATTTTCAACACAAAGGCAAACGGCTTCATTATTAATGTGTGCCGAAAGGTAATCCATCCTGTCTGTCAGGTGAATGATTTGCGGATAAGTGTCCGCTTCGCACATTTTTTCAATCCCGCGATGTATATAGCCGCAATGGGGTACCAGCTTTTGAACAGTCTCGCCTTTCAGGTAAACCTCAAACCGGAGCACACCGTGGGTAGATGGATGCTGAGGGCCCATGTTGATCATGAACTCCTCGTTCTCCTTAAACATGATTTCTTTAACTTCCTCAGTCATCTCTTATCGTTCAATTATATTGATCTCATCTTTATAATCTTTCCTGAGTGGGTGGCCTTCCCAGTCATCTTCAAGGAAAATCCTTCTCAGGTCAGGATGCCCGTTGAAACGAATACCAAACAGGTCGTAAACCTCTCTTTCGTTAACATCTGCTGCCGGCCAAATCTGAGAAACACTGTCAATGGCAGGGGTTTCATGATCGTCAATCCTGCATTTGAGGACAAGATTGTTACCTGTGGTAGTTGATTCAATATGATAAACAGTTGTAAAATATTCCTGCCAGTCAACAGCAGTCATATTAAACAGGTAATCCATACTGAAATCAGCTTCGTTTTTCAGGAATTCACACACTTTAAGCAAATCAGCAGATGGAACAGAGATTTCTGTAAAATCATTACCTTGTACCGCTTCAACCCCGGTAAACCGGCTGCTGATCTTATTTACTAATTCTTCACCCATATCTTTTGGTTTAAACAAAATCTTTTTGAGGATTGCGTACATCACCAATGGACTCGCCTTTTATCTTTCGCTGTAGCTGAAACACGCCATAAAGCAATGCTTCCGGCCGTGGCGGGCATCCGGGCACATAAACATCAACAGGTATCAGGTGGTCAACACCGCGAACAACCGAATATGAGTTGTAAAAAAACGGCCCACCCGAAACAGCACATGCGCCCATGGCTATCACATATTTGGGATCCGACATCTGGTCGTAAAGCCTTTTTAGTACCGGGGCCATTTTGTGGACGATGGTCCCTGCAACCACTATCACATCTGCCTGGCGCGGAGTTGCCCGGTAAACTTCAATGCCAAACCTGGCGAAGTCGTGACGTGGGGCACCGGTAGCCATCATTTCAATACCACAACAACTGGTGGCAAATGTCAGCGGCCAGATTGAATTGGACCGTCCCCAGTTGATCAGGCTGTCAAGAGTAGTTAGGAAAACGTTGTTGCCGGTTTTGTTGAGAAGTTCAAGAGCCTCATTGTCCTTGAAATCCTCATATTTCATTGATTTGATTTTTATTCCCATTTCAAAGCTCCTTTTTTCCAGGCATAAAGCAGGCCCAATCCAAGAATGAAAAAGAATATGATAATTTCCACAAAGGCCCGTGCGCCTACTTCTTTCATGACCACTCCCCATGGAAAGATAAATACAGTTTCAACATCAAACACAAGGTAAACGATGGCAAAAAGATAATAACCTACGTTGAACTGGGTCCATGCTGGCCCTGATGATTCGATACCACACTCGTAAGGTTCAAATTTAACTTTGTTGGAAGATTTTGGGGATACAAAAAATGAGAACACAATGGCCCCTCCCACAAGTATAAGCCCTATAATGAAAAATAATACTAAATACTCTGAGTTCATATGGATTAGATTTTATAGTACAACCTCTTATTAGCTCACTTAGTCAAAGCGGCAAATGTATAAAAATGTCAATAAAATCATATTGATATATTCCAATGTGAAGCAATGTGTTTCTCAACAAAATAATATTGTTATTTGAATAAAATTTTATTAAAGAAAGGCCTATGTATTCATCTGTGCCATGACGGGCGATTTTGAACCTGAAGATGGGTTAAAAATTAATTTTCAATTGCTGTTCATTGTTTAAAAGCCTGAAACTTTTCCGGTGGTAGGGGGTAATGCCATGAGCCAATATTGCCTGCCTGTGTTCAAAGGTGGGATAGCCTTTGTTGGAAAGCCAGTTGTAATCGGGAAACTTCAGATGTAATTCAGCCATTAAATCGTCTCTGTATGTTTTGGCGATGATAGAGGCGGCAGCGATTGACCTGTAGCGGCCATCTCCTTTGACAAAACATTCAAAAGGAATATCAAATTCGGGTTTAAACCTGTTCCCGTCAACCAGGATAAAACCGGGTTTTGTATCCAGCGCTGCAATAGCTTTGTTCATAGCCCTGAATGATGCATTAAGAATGTTAACCTTATCAATTTCTTCCGGGCTGCATATCCCAACAGCCCATGAGATTGCATCTCGCTCAATGATAATTCTGAGTAAGTTGCGTTGTTTTTCATTTAGTTTTTTGGAATCGTTTAATAGGGGATGGTCAAACCCGAATGGTAAAATAACCGCAGCCGCTACTACAGGGCCTGCCAGGCAGCCGCGCCCGGCTTCATCAGTTCCCGCTTCCAGGCGGATACCTGAATAATTTTCAATCAACGGATGCCGGGGCTGAACCATAATTCAAAAGTCTGCATTTTTTGTGGTTCAGTAGAATGAATAAAATAACAATAGCAGGTTATTTCTTTTCAGCTTGCTTTTCCCGTATCTTTTTCAACACCTCTTCGGCAATGCTCGTGGGTACTTGTTCGTAATGTGAAAATGAAATATGGGAGGAAGCCCTGCCGGAAGTCAATGTCCGTAAAACAGTGATGTAACCAAAATTTTCTGATAAAGGTACTTTTGCTTTTATAACACTGGCGCCTCCTTTTGTGTCAATCCCCTGCATTTGTCCACGTCTGCGGTTGAGGTCGCCTATAACATCTCCTGTATTTTCTTCAGGTGTGGAAACTTCCATGTGCATCATGGGCTCAAGCAAAACAGGGCCTGCCTTGGGTATGGCATTTCTAAAACAAAGCTTGGCAGCCAGTTCAAACGATAATTGGTCGGAGTCAACTGAGTGGAACGACCCGTCAATTAACGTGACTTTCAGGCTATCAACAGGATAGTCTGCCAATGTACCTTTTGCCATGGCTTTTTTAAAACCTGTTTCAACGGAAGGTATAAATTCCCTGGGAATATTTCCACCTACTACCTTATTAATAAACTCTAAACCGGTTTTACCTTCATCTGCCGGCTCAATCTCGACAATAATGTCGGCAAATTTTCCTCGTCCACCTGTTTGTTTCTTGTAGGTTTCACGATGTCGAACGGCCCTGGTGATGGCTTCTTTATAAGCCACTTGCGGGGCGCCCTGCTGGCACTCCACTTTGAATTCCCTTTTTATCCTGTCGATCAGGATTTCCAGGTGAAGTTCTCCCATACCGTTGATCACAGTCTCCCCGGTTTCATCATCTGTTTTGATCCTGAAAGTCGGATCTTCTTCAGCCAGCTTTTCAAGGGCAATGCCCATTTTGTCCTGGTCTTTTTTCGATTCGGGCGATATAGCTATACCAATTACCGGCTCAGGAAATGTCATGGCTTCCAGGGCAATGGGATTATTGATGTCACAAATTGTGTCCCCGGTTTTTACATCTTTCAAACCAACAACAGCACAAATGTCACCGGCACCGATTTCTTCCATCGGGTTCTGCTTGTTGGCATGCATCTGAAAGATTCTGCTGATTCTGTCTTTTTTACCCGTACGCGGGTTAAAGATATGAGAAGCTGATTTAAGTACCCCCGAATAAACCCTTATGAATGTTAGTTTCCCGACAAAGGGATCGGTGGCAATTTTAAATGCAAGGGCTGTCAGTGGTTCATCAACTGACGCCTGTCTGCTGATTTCTTCATCAGTGTCAGGATTTATACCTGTTATCTCTTTCTTGTCTTCAGGGTTTGGCAGATATTGGACAATGGCATCCAGCAGGCGTTGAACACCTTTATTTTTAAAGGCAGAGCCGCAAAGTACAGGTACAATGGCCATGTCAATAGTAGCTTTTCGGATCACTTCAAGTAGGTTTTCTTTGGTGATCTTGTCAGGGTCTTCAAAAAACTTCTCCAATAATTCATCATCATATTCTGCAACGGATTCAATTAATTTTTCACGCCATTCGAAAGCTTCGTTCTTTAATGATTCAGGAATTTCTTTCAACTCATAATTGGTTCCCATTTGCTCATCATCATACCATTCAATGGCTTTGTTTTCGATGAGGTCGATCACTCCGCTAAAATTTTCTTCAGCACCAATCGGTATCTGGATGGGAACAGGCACTGCTCCTAATTTTTCATTGATCTGGTCAACAACAGAAAAGAAATTCGCACCCGGCCTGTCCATTTTATTTACAAATGCCAGTTTAGGGACACCATACTTATTGGCTTGTCTCCAAACCGATTCAGACTGAGGTTCTACACCGCCCACTGCGCAGAATAGGGCAACAGCACCATCCAACACACGCAACGACCTTTCTACTTCTACGGTAAAATCAACGTGCCCCGGGGTGTCAATAATGTTGATCTTGTTATTGGTGTTTTCGTATTTCCAAAAGCAGGTAGTAGCAGCCGATGTGATTGTAATCCCTCTTTCTTTTTCCTGCTCCATCCAGTCCATAGTGGCAGCACCATCATGAACCTCGCCAATGCGGTGGGTCAGGCCTGTATAGTACAGTATCCTTTCAGTTGTTGTTGTTTTGCCGGCATCAATATGTGCCATGATGCCAATATTCCTGGTTGTTCGTAAATCTGAAGACATTTAATTAAATTTTCTCATAAAAAAAATTCCGGCATTATTCAAATACCCTGCATTATTTTGCGGGCGCAAAAATAGAAATAAATATTAATGTACCTGCTTATTGAAATTTAAATATTTTTGCAGACTTAATAAAATAGCAAATAAACAGATTGACATTAATTTTGTTGGTGATTTAAAAAATTAGATATTTGCAGCCCCAAACAGAGAAAGAATGTACGCAATAGTTGACATTACAGGACATCAGTACAAGGTAGAGAAAGACCAAATGTTGCTGGTGAACAGAATTGAAGGAAAAGAAGGCGATAAGGTAAAGATCGACCAGGTTCTTTTAGTTGATAAAGATGGGAAGGTAATTGTTGGTTCACCTACTGTTAAAGGTGCCAATGTTACTGCTACCATTGTGGAACAATTAAAAGATAAAAAGGTCATTGTCTTCAAAAAGAAAAGAAGAAAAGGCTACAGGGTCAGGAATGGCCACAGGCAACTGTTATCGAAAATTAAAATTGAAGAGATTAAAAAATAAGTATTATGGCTCATAAAAAAGGTGCCGGTAGTTCATCAAACGGAAGAGAATCACACAGTAAACGGCTGGGTGTAAAAATATTTGGCGGCCAGTTTGCCAAAGCCGGGGCAATCTTAATTCGTCAGCGTGGTACACAGCATCATCCGGGAGAAAATGTCGGAATGGGGAAAGACCATACGCTATTTGCAAAAACCAGTGGTACTGTTACATTCAAAAAAACGAGGAATGACAGGTCGTTTGTTTCTGTTATTCCGGAAAACGAAAGTCAAAACAACTAAGATATTTTATCAATAAAATTAAGCCTTGCATCTTTGGTGCAGGGCTTTTTTCGTTTAGGGGCTTATTTTTTAACCAAATGCCTGAGTTTGTTCCTGAATATTTCAATCTCTTTGCCGTGATAACCATTCATGTCCCATCCAATACCATAGTATTTCTTACTTTTTAGTTTTTTACGCTTTTGATGGCCGGGAGTAAACACAATCCTTTTGTCTGCTATTACTGTATCGGGAACCTGCTTACCGCTTTCATAATCTTCCACCAGGTAGGTGTCGTTACCGGCCAGGTCGGCAAAAAAAGCAGCCTGCGTGGAGTAGAGGTGGTAAACGGAAGAGACGGTTGGCGGGTTATTCCTGTCAAAATTATTCCAGCCAAAATGATGTCCGCTGCCTGTAATGTAAGTGTCATCGCCTTCGGTATCGATCATAAACGCCTGTGCTTTGTTGATGGCATAGGCGAAGCCATCATCGTGAACCTTGTAAATGTCATTGCCGCCTTTGTTGTAAAGGATGGCTATTACGTAATCGTGGGCAAAGCAAATTCCCGAAGCCAGTTTTTCCCAGTTAATATGCTTGTCGTTGCCGCCTTCGTCAAACAGGCAACCTATGGCAAAGTGTGCCCCGCATGCCTGCGACCAGTGCGTACTTTTGTATGTGTCATTACCCTTGCGGTCGAGCAGGAAACCCATGGCATACCAGTATCCGCATCCTTGTGACCAGCCTCCGGCTTCGTATTCATCATTACCGGCCAGGTCGATAAGGGTTCCCATACCACCTGCCCAGTCGTGGCCATCACTAATGTCGCCCCTGCGGCCAACACCACTGCCCTGTACATAGGTGTAATTGTATTCCCCTTTTTTGGAATGCCAGAAATCGGAACGGTAAATAACAGAAGTATCCCTTTCTGCAAAATAATGGTCATTTCCACTGCCATTGATCAGGGTGCCAACACCGGATATTCCACCGTAACCTTGACCGTCCCCCCATATATTATACGTATCGTTTCCGGTATTGTCGATTGCAAGGCCCACACCAAAGTAGGCTGCTCCTTGTCCTGATGTCCACATTTCGTAGGTGTCATTGCCATTCCTATCGGCCAGGATGCCGATACCCAACATGGCAGCTCCCTGTGACAAACGTTTGGAGCGGTATAAGTCATCGCCTTCCAGGTCAATCAACACACCAGCGCCCAACAGTCCTGCTCCCTGGGCCGGCACAAATTCGTCCTCGTTGATGTAGCGGTCGTCCCCATCCAGGTCAATGTACAACGACAGGGGGATTTCGAGGGATGGATTGGCACCGGCAGGGCCGTTGTAGGTATCATTTCCTCCCAGGTCAACCACCAGGAGGGCATCGGAATAGTTATGGCTATTTTTTCCTGTGCCTGACACCACTATCCTGCCAATGGGTGTTATCCATTCAAAGTGTTGTTTTTTCCAGTCAATGTCTTTCCGGGTTTCCTTCATCCCTGCCAGGGTATTGGCCAGTAATTCTCCAACCGCAGCCAGTTTCAGGCCTGCGTAGTACATGGAGTTCATGTCAATGGCAGAAGCCACGTCCTCCAGTTGGGGGTAATATTCGTTTCCGTCATACTGGGTTTCTCCCAGGTGCCGGATGCGCCAGCATTTGACCATTTGTTTGTAATCAACATTACGCAGGGCAGTTTGTGAAAACTTCCAGGCATCAGTCAGGTTAATAACAGCTTTCGCCAGTTCAACCCTTATTGCAGGATCAAGCCCCTGACAGGCAATTTTAAGGTCCTTTTCGTTCAGGGGAAATTCACCGGGTTCTTCCATACGGTTGTAAGTAAACACCCAACCGGTTTTATCATAGAGGGTTTTTATGGCATTGAGCAGGGGATGGGTTTCAGTGGGCTCTGCCCACAAGGAAGCTGAATAAGCCCTGAATTGGCTGTTTTGGTGCATGACACCCTCGTAAAAGGCCAGTCGAAGAATGGAGTTACTGTTTTTTTTCAGGTATTTGGGATTTAAAAAGTCTTCGGCTGCTACAGCCATGGTATTGACATAATCATAGATTTTATCCGGTTCGCTTAAAAGATCATTGAAGGAATGGAGCATGAAGGGTATGTCATCCGGTAATGGATATCTTGTCCAATAAGCTTTGGGTGAAAAACCCAGGTCGGTATAAGAAATACCGGCAGAATCAAGAAGAATATCGAATGCATCTTTTTGTTGGGCAAAAGAACACAGGGAGGTTAAGCTCAGCCAAAGGTACAGATAGATTTTTTTCATAGTTAAATTCATTTAGAAATGCGTCTTTCAAAGGTAGCAATTTGATTTGATATGGTTGGCGGCTGAAATGTTTCAAAAGAGCCTTCACGGGAGCGGGGAAGTGTGTGAATTATGTAGATAGCTCA
Organism: uncultured Sphingobacteriales bacterium; assembly: GCA_964625265.1. Taxonomy (GTDB): domain Bacteria; phylum Bacteroidota; class Bacteroidia; order CAILMK01; family JAAYUY01; genus CAYNBC01. The sequence continues at coordinate 24,644 of CAZVAY010000005.1, forward strand.
TATTACAAATTCAATGAAATGAGGGATTCAGTATTTAAAGAACCTGAATTTTGAAGAAGTTACTTCAAACCTGTTAATAGATAGAGGTATTTTCTTTATTAATCCTGAAATGTATTCAGGAAATGTTACTGATTCAAACGATGTGGATTTTAATACATTCAGATTGCTGTATTTGGGCTTTTATTATTCTGCCATTGATACCAGTAATCGTATCGAATGTCCGGATTCATTTACAAACCGTCTTGAGCAGTACAAGCAAAACAAAAATTTCGTAACTTTCTGATAATAAAAAACCAATAAGATGAAACTCAAACATACATTTCTCATATTTTTCTTGTCCTCCCTTCTGTTTTTAAATATGGACTGCAATGACAAACCCGACCCTGCGCCTGAACCACAATTGCCCCCCCTTACCCACGAGGGTAAAAATACCTTCGGGT